>NZ_CAPG01000049.1:0-7583 GCF_000321185.1 Bacillus sp. AP8 | reverse complement strand
AGGTCTGTCTCTTTCTATTAGAATTACATTTTGATAAGGCTGATTAAGCTTTTTATTAGATGAGTAAGATAAAAGCTAATAGTAATAACACAACACTAATTCTTGAACGATTATTAAAAGTAATAGAATTAGGTTCATCGATGGAGGCTAGACTACTAAACAATGTAATAAGGGAACATATGATAAATAGAAATATGATTTCACTGTACATATTTATTGAATAAAAGAGCCAAATCAATTCAAACGTTCCGAGTAAAGATAAAATAATCATAGTGAATAATCGTTTACATACTATACTCATAACATCATCCCCAAAAGAGCTTTTCAAGACTCTTTATTTTTATGGTATGTGTTGAGTGGCGAATCGTTACCATTATAGATTCTTCACATTTCTATTCAATAGTTCTGTATTATTTTTTGATAAATAATAGCGCAACACCTAAACCAACCAAAAGAATGGACCATACAGGAAATGATGCGCCTATACCCGATTGGACAATACCAAGGAGGTCAAACATTTTTTCTTTAAATAAAAGAATGAGTGCTACTACTAATAATAAAAAACCTGGTAGCATTCCTGATTTTGCTTTACTTCCTTGTAGCATTAAGCCTAATGAAATGATTAAAATAAAAATTCCTAGTTCGTTTGGCCAGAGCTTTAAAGTGTGAACAACATGAAAATGAATTCCAAAACCTAAAAAAATGACTCCGGCTAATATTGAATCACTTTTATTTCCTTTATAGGCTTGAATAAGAAAAGCAATTCCAACGATACAAAGAATGGTTGGCCAAGAATAAAATCCTTGAAACAGTTCAATGCTTGATTGACTTAAAAAATAATAGATGCCGAATCCAATTAAGATGACTCCAGAAAAAAGTCCGTAGGATTTCAAAAATATCCCTTCTTTCCAAACAAAATAATTGAAGAAATCATTTAGATTTGATAAATTATTACTTAGTAATCATTCTAAAATATGTAAAACCAAGAGATTTTTTATCGGTTGAAAAAAGCCGATTGTGTGTAAAAAAATCAGTTTTAACATACAATAGTTCTATTATACAAATTAAATGTTGTGGAGATTAGAGTTTTTTTAGAAAATCTGCATAATTCTTAGGAAAATTATTATCGCAATATCAATCATCAAGATCTGTTTTCATCATGAGAATATAGAGTGATTGCTTGTTAGTTCTTATGTTGATTTTATTTTTATACTAGCACAGTATGTCATTAGTTGTTCAAAAACTTTCAAGAATATTATAAAAATAAAATGTAAATACATGTTATAATCCAAAATAGGAAACTATGTTATTTTTCATGGGGGTGTGGATGTAGGGATGTTTATACTAGCAGTTGGGTTAAATTATAAGACTGCCCCTGTTGAGATTCGTGAAAGATTATCATTTAACGAAGCTGAACTCGCAGAAGCTATGGTAACTTTACAAAATAAGAAAAGTATTTTGGAAAATGTTATCATCTCTACATGTAATAGAACAGAAATATATGCAGTTGTAGATCAAATTCATACAGGGAGATATTATATTAAAGAGTTTCTTTCTCAGTGGTTTGATTTACCAACGGAAGAATTTGCACCATTTCTGTTTATTTATGAAGGCAATCGTGCAGTCGATCATTTATTTCAAGTGAGCTGTGGATTGAATTCGATGATACTTGGTGAAACACAAATTCTCGGTCAAGTTCGATCAAGCTACACTCTTGCTCAAAATCAAACGACAATTGGTACAGTGTTTAATCACTTATTTAAGCAAGCGGTGACATTAGCTAAAAGAGCGCATTCTGAAACAGAAATCAATACAAATGCTGTGTCCGTTAGTTATGCAGCTGTGGAATTAGCTAAAAAGATTTTTGGAAGCTTAGATGACAAGAATGTACTTGTTATTGGAGCAGGGAAGATGGGGGAACTTGCCATTCAAAATCTTTATAGCGCTGGAGCGAAAAAGGTTTCAGTAATAAATCGCACTCATCAAAAAGCTGTATTATTAGCGGAAAGATTTTCTGGCAAAGCGAAAGAATTACGTGAACTTCAATGTGCTTTACTTGATGCGGATATCGTTATCTCATCAACTGGTTCTAAAGAGTACGTAATAACTAAAGAATTAATGGATGTTGCTAATCAAATTCGAAAAGGACGACCAATTTTCATGGTCGATATTGCAGTTCCAAGAGATTTGGACCCAAGCCTTTCGGAAATTGATAGCGTCTTTTTATATGATATAGATGATTTAGAAGGTATCGTTGAAGCGAATCTTCAAGAACGTAAAGTAGCAGCGGAAGCTATTTTAATAATGATTGAAAAGGAAATTGAAGAGTTTAACAATTGGATGAATATGCTCGGAGTTGTCCCTGTGATTTCAGCATTAAGAGAAAAAGCGCTTATAATCCAAGCTGAAACAATGGAGAGTATATCTAGAAAACTTCCTCAATTAACAGAGAGGGAATATAAAGTGATTAGTAAGCATACGAAGAGTATTATTAATCAAATGCTGAAAGACCCAGTACTTTATGCGAAAGAACTTGCTGGTCAAAAGAATAGGGAAGAAACACTTCAAGCTTTTGTTCAAACATTTAATATTGAGAATTTAGTTGAAGCACAAAAGGCTAAATCTCAAGTGCAAAAAACTCCTACGTCAGCAGCACATGATTTAAAAGCTATAGCAGTTGAAGTATAAGAGGAGAACAATCATGTTTGATATTTCGCTTACGAGATTACATGAAGTCACAATTATTTTATATGCATTAAGTGTTCTTTTATATTTTATTGATTTTCTTCATAATAACCGGAAGGCAAATAAAGTAGCCTTCTGGTTGCTTGTCATTGTTTGGTTATTACAAACAATTTTTTTATGTCTTTATGTCGTAAAAACTGGAAGATTTCCAATTTTGACATTGTTTGAAGGATTATATTTTTATGTTTGGGTTTTAATTACATTATCGCTTGTTATTAATAAGATACTTACAACAGATTTTTTGGTGTTTTTTACGAATGTCCTTGGATTTATCGTTATGGTCATTCACACATTTGCACCGCTTAAAATTGAAACGCATGTTTTAGCACAACAGCTTATGTCAGAGTTACTTTCCATTCATATCACTATATCATTGCTAGCATATGGCACATTCACTTTGTCCTTTGTTTTTTCGATTCTATATTTGATTCAATATGATTTATTGAAACGAAAAAAATGGGGGAAACGTTTAATGAGGTTAGGAGATTTGTCTAAGCTAGAGAAATTATCGTACATTCTTAATGTTATAGGGGTTCCTATTTTATTTTTTGGATTAGTACTCGGACTTCAATGGGCTTATATCAAATTACCAGAAGTTAGTTGGTTTGATGTTAAAATACTAGGGTCAATGGTTATTTTACTTTGTTATATTCTAGTAATATATGTGAAAATAAGAAAGCAGGTAAATGGTAAAATGCTAGCTTATTGGAATATCACTTGTTTCTTAATTGTTTTAATAAATTTCTTTTTATTTAGTGGCTTATCGAATTTTCATTATTGGAGCACATAGGAGGATACTATGAGAAAAATCATTGTTGGTTCAAGAAGAAGTAAACTAGCGCTTACACAAACAAATTGGGTTATTCAACAATTGAAAGATTTGGGATTACCGTTTGAATTTGAAGTGAAGGAAATCGTGACAAAAGGAGATCGAATCCTAGATGTGACGTTATCTAAAGTAGGTGGTAAAGGTTTATTTGTCAAAGAAATCGAGCACGCGCTATTAACGAAAGAGATTGATATGGCTGTACATAGTATGAAAGATATGCCTGCAGTTCTTCCAGCAGGGCTAACAATTGGTTGTATCCCTGTTCGAGAGGATCATCGTGATGTTCTGATTTCAAAAGATGGATCAACGTTAGAGCAATTAAAGCCAGGTGCAATTGTGGGAACGAGTAGTTTAAGAAGAAGTGCACAATTATTAGCCACTAGACCCGATTTACAAATAAAATGGATTCGTGGAAATATTGACACTCGTCTAGCGAAATTAAAAGAAGAAGAGTATGATGCGATTATTTTAGCGGCTGCTGGATTATCTCGTTTAGGCTGGAGTTCAGATGTTGTAACACAATATTTAGATCCTTCTCTTTGCTTACCGGCTGTTGGACAGGGTGCCTTATCGATTGAATGTAGATTAGATGACGAAGAATTACTAGCTGGCTTACAAAAGTTCGAATGTAAGCAAACAAAACAGACAGTAACGGCTGAAAGAGCATTTTTGCATGCCATGGAGGGCGGGTGCCAAGTACCGATTGCAGGGTATGCCACTATGAAGGATGACGAAGTAATGTTAACAGCTTTAGTAGCTAATCCAGAAGGCACCATCATATTAAAGGAACAAGTTTCTGGTAAGGATGCTGTAGAGGTAGGAAAGAAAGCAGCGAATAACATTCAAAGTCGAGGTGGACAAGAGTTAATCGATGCTGTCAAAGAAGAGTCTGAAAAAGAATGAAGGAAGTTTCTTTTTTAATTGGGAAAAGTGTACTCATAACGAGAGATAAGCGAGATAGCGTGGGATTTGCTCAAGAAATTAAAAAATATGGAGGAATTCCAACTAGCATTCCAATGATCGGCTTTCAAAGGTGTAAGCTGTCAAAGGAAGAAGAAAAAAGGCTAGCGTCACTAAACGTATATGATTGGATTATTTTTACGAGTAAAAAAGGTGTGCAGTTTTTTTTCGAATTTGTAGATGCCCCTATACGAAATCATATTGCCGTTATTGGTGATAAAACGAAAGATATACTTTCGGATTATGGATACAAGCCACAATTTACACCATCAAAATTTGTTGCGGAATGCTTTGTGGAAGAATTTATCCCATTATTGCATCCTGACTCTAAAGTATTAGTTGTAAAAGGAAATTTAGCGCGAAATCTAATTGCAGAGCAAATGAGGAAGAGTGGTTGTACTTGTGATGAAATCATTGTGTATGATAATAAGATGCCCGAACAAAGTGAAAGTATGCTTATTCACATGTTGTCACACTCTCCATTTGATATAATTACTTTTACGAGCTCTTCTACAGTTCATAACTTTATGTCAGTTGTAAAAAAGTATCAATTGGATAAACAATTATCCTCAGCGACTATAGCTTGCATCGGACCTATTGCAGCAAAAACAGCCCGGCAGTATGGATTACAAGTAGATATTTGTGCAGAGGTATATACGATGGAAGGTTTGTTACATAGTTTAGTACATTTTAATAAGAAACAAATTTAAGCGAAATAAATAGGGGGAGAAGTAAATGGAAAATATTCAATTTACAAGACATAGACGTTTACGAAAAAATGAAGCTATGCGTTCCTTAGTAAGAGAAACTACTTTACAAAAGGAAGATTTAATTTATCCTATTTTCATTATCGATGGGGAAAAAGTGAAAAATGAAATAGCTTCTATGCCTGGAATTTATCAATTATCATTAGATAATTTATTATCTGAAGTTGAAGAATCAATCGCACTAGGAATTAAAGCATTTATTTTGTTTGGTGTTCCTTTTGAACATGATAAAGATGAGTGTGGAACGGGTGCATTCAGCCACAATGGTTTAGTTCAAAAAGCAACTCGTCTGATTAAAGAGAAATATCCTGAAGTGTTGATTGTAGCAGATACTTGTCTTTGTGAATATACCGATCATGGTCATTGCGGAATTGTAAAAGATGGAGAAATTTTAAATGATGAATCATTAGAATACCTAGTAAAAACAGCCATTAGTCAGGTTGATGCAGGTGCTGATATTATTGCACCATCCAATATGATGGACGGTTTTGTAGCTGCTATTCGAGCTGGTTTAGATGAAGCAGGATATTTAGATATTCCGATTATGTCGTATTCAGTTAAATATGCATCATCTTATTATGGACCATTCCGTGATGCGGCAAATGGAGCTCCGCAATTCGGAGATCGTAAAACATACCAAATGGATCCTGCAAATCGTATGGAAGCTCTTCGTGAAGCGGAATCTGATTTATTAGAAGGAGCAGATTTCTTGATTGTGAAGCCTGCTTTAGCGTATATGGATATCATCCGAGATGTGAAAAATAATATCAATTTGCCAATTGTGGCTTATAACGTTAGTGGAGAATATAGCATGATTAAAGCAGCTGCTCTTAACAGTTGGATGAATGAGAAACAAATTGTTTTAGAAACTTTAACTGGTTTAAAACGTGCTGGTTCAGATTTAATCATTACCTATTTTGCAAAAGATGTTGCACGTTGGTTATCTTAATAATAATAAAAAAGGACCGGCAACGGTTTTTCTATAAGGAGATGTTATTATGCGTTGTTATGATAAATCTAGAGCTGCTTTTAAAGAAGCTATTCATTTAATGCCTGGCGGTGTCAATAGTCCGGTTCGAGCATTCAAATCCGTTGATATGGATCCAATTTTTATGGAGAGAGGTCAAGGCTCAAAAATATATGATATTGATGGAAATGAATATATTGATTACGTTTTATCATGGGGTCCACTTATTTTAGGTCACAGTCAACCAGCTGTTGTGGAAGCCTTGAAAAAAGTCGTAGAAACAGGCACTAGCTTTGGTGCACCAACAGAATTAGAAAATAAATTAACAAAGCTCATTATTGATCGTATTCCTTCCATGGAAATGGTTCGTATGGTGTCTTCAGGAACAGAAGCTACGATGAGTGCTTTACGATTAGCTCGTGGGTATACAGGACGTAATAAAATCTTGAAATTTGAAGGTTGCTATCATGGGCATGGGGACTCCTTATTAATTAAAGCAGGTTCAGGTGTTGCAACACTAGGGTTACCGGATAGTCCTGGAGTACCTGAAGGTGTGGCAAAGAATACAATTACAGTTCCGTATAATGACCTTGAAAGTGTTCGTTATGCATTCAAACAATTCGGCGAAGATATCGCTTGTATCATCGTTGAGCCTGTTGCAGGCAATATGGGGGTTGTTCCTCCTCTTCCGAGCTTCCTGCAAGGTTTACGTGATATTACTACTCAATACGGTGCGTTATTAGTATTTGATGAAGTAATGACAGGTTTCCGTGTAGATTATCATTGTGCGAGTGGTTATTTTGGAATTGACCCAGATATTACATGCCTAGGAAAAGTAGTTGGTGGAGGATTACCTGTTGGAGCATACGGTGGTAAAGAAGAAATTATGAAAAATATTGCTCCAAGTGGCCCAATTTATCAAGCAGGTACACTATCTGGGAATCCCGTTGCAATGACAGGTGGTTATATGACATTAAGTCAATTAACGCCTGAAGATTATGTGGAATTTAGACGAAAAGGTGATTTACTAGAAGAGGGTATTAGTAAAGCAGCCGAAAAATATGAAATTCCTCATACTTTTAATCGTGCAGGCTCCATGATTGGTTTCTTCTTTACGAATGAAAAAGTCATCAATTATGAAGCAGCTAAAACTTCTAACCTAGAATTTTTTGCTTCTTATTATCGTGAAATGGCACATGAGGGAATCTTCCTTCCACCTTCTCAATTTGAAGGATTGTTCCTATCAACAGCACATAGCGATGAGGATATTGCTAAAACAATTGCAGCTGCTGAAAAAGCATTTGCTTCATTAAAA
>NZ_CAPG01000050.1:0-41418 GCF_000321185.1 Bacillus sp. AP8 | reverse complement strand
GGCCATAGCCTTTTTTAAGATTTCATTCTCTTCTTTTAGACGAAGTATCTCTTTTTGCATTTGTTTCCAATCGTTTGGTGTCACTTCTTTTTCATCAACTGTCGCAACAGGAGAATAGGTTTTAATCCATTTATAAATGGTGACTTCAGAAACGCCATATTCGCTACTTAATTCTTTCACTGGTTGTCCAGAACGATACAACTCGACCACCATTTTCTTAAATTCTTCATTATATTTTTGTTTCATCACGGACACTCCTTTTGTAAGCACATTTTATCGACTTAACTTAGTTGTGTCCATGGAAATATACTAACACCAAGTGTATGAAATGTTTCATGCATATAAAGAAAAAAATTATAAAATGTTAAATAGAAATTATCATGATATAGAAGATTTACTTACAGTAGAAATGTATGAAATAAGAAAACAATTGAAGTTACCCCAAATATAAAACGATAAGAAGGCAGAAAGCACTCCAAACAATGAGTGCTTTTTATTATTCCTAAAAGGATGTGAGAGTAAGTGAATAAATATGAAGTTGTATTTAAGGATGGGCAGAGTATTGAAGTAGATGGTGAGGTTTTCTTAGCACGACTTAAATAGATGAGTCTAACCAATTATGCATCCAATTATTTAATTGTCTTGATAAAGTAACCATTGAGTTTTTCCAAGCTCCATACACATATCCAATAATGTCTTTACGTACTTTACTTTGTTTATAGCTAAAGATAGTTTCTTTGAACGTCTTAACGAACACATCAATGTGATCAGTAACAACAAAGTTAACTTTAGTCTTTCTAGCAGCAAGATGTAAACTACTCCATAGTTTATAAATGTCTTTAGCTTATCAAAGTAGTAAAGTTTTAATGAAATAGAACTCCTGACGTGCTATGCTATTATTACTAAATAAAAAGGGCGTTAAATGAGGTTATTATGGAATTTAAGAAAGTGCTTCAAAATAAGAAACAATATATTGACTTGTTATTACTTGCGGATGAGCAAGAAAGTATGGTTGATAAATATCTAGAACGTGGAGATATGTTTGCGCTATTCGACAAGGGTTTAAAGGCTATTTGTGTGGTTAGCAATAATGGAAAAGACATATATGAGATTAAAAACATTGCTACAGAGCCGAAATATCAGGGTAGAGGCTATGGGAAAGCGATGATTGATTATGTATGCAATTACTACCAACCTGTATGTGAAAAAATGTTAGTTGGTACAGGTGATAGTCCTTATACCATACCTTTCTATCAAAAGTGTGGATTCATGGAATCATATAGAGTAAAAAATTTTTTTACGGATCATTATGACCACCCTATATTTGAGGGAGGTAAACAATTGGTTGATATGGTTTATTTAGAAAAGAAATTGAGATAAAAGTTTATGTTGATCTTAACATGTTGAGAGAATGTCTTACGAATTCTATTAATAACAGATAAAAAGTTGTGAGTAAACTCACTGCTTTTTATCTGTTATTTTTAGTTTAACGGAATGTTTGTCAGGAGTAAAATAGGCAATCTTGAATAGGTTTTTTGTATCTTCAAAGACATTTATATTTGGGGGGGAACAATCATTTTTAGCAGAAATGTTGAAAGAATTATGAGGGAGAACACAACAATATAGGATTACAGGTTTAAATAGAGTAATAAAAGTGTAATAACCTTTGTACCAATCTAGCTCATTGTAATAGATATATATGTAACTTAATAAACTAAATAATAGCTTTCTTTTATTATACAAATGTATAATAAAAGTAGATAGTTCCATTCTGTGCATAGGGGAGGTAAACGATTTGACAAAAATACATGTTATAACTGGTGGCACTGGTGGTATGGGTATTGCAATAGCCAAAGGGTTTGAAAAAGATGCAACGATTATTCTTGCTGATGTGTCGCCAGAACGATTGCGAGAAGTAAAGAATGAATTGAATGAACAAGGATATCGTAATATTCAGACGTCTATATGTAATATTACAAATTCTGAAGATGTTAAGGCATTAGTAGAACAAACAAAACAGCTTGGAACGTTAGGCTCTATTATTCACACTGCGGGTGTTTCTCCTGCAAAATTTGGTGCACGTGCAATTCTGGAAATCAATTTAAAAGGAACTGTATTGGTATTAGATGCTTTTGAAGACATTGCGCAAAAGGACAGTGTAGCTGTTTGTATCGCATCCATGTCCGCTTACTTTGCTCCAGATTTAGCATCATTTTCAGAATTATCAAACAATCCATTAGCTGAAGATTTTTTAGATAAAGCTGTTGAACTTGTTCAAGATAATGCTGCAATGGCCTATCCATTTTCTAAAAAGGCAGTTATTGAACTAGTAGAAAAACGTGCTACGACATGGGGACGCAAAGGAGCTCGTCTCGTTTCTGTATCACCAGGCGTTATTATGACACCGATGGGGGAAAAAGAAACGGAAAACAAAGAACGAGCTGAATCTATGAAACAAGCAAATCCACTAGGACGTTTTGGTGAACCTTCAGAAATCTCTAATGTTATACACTTTTTAATTAGCTCGCAAGCGAGCTATATTAACGGTACGGATATTCGTGTAGATGGAGGATCTGTTCCTGTTATGCGTCAAGCAATGAATCGTTAAGCATTTATCAGCTAGAATCATACTTGTGTGCCACTATCTTTTTTGGCGTAATCATACTATGATGAAGAAAAATGATTCGATAGGTGATTCCACTTGAATGAAAAAGATATGCGTGTTATTAAAACGAAACAAAATATTGAACGAGCACTACTACATTTACTTAAAGAAAAATCATTAGGTAGTATAACGGTTACAGAATTATGTGAAGCTTCTAATATTACAAGAAGAACATTTTATTTACATTACGAAAGTGTACAACAACTTTTCGAAGTATTAATACAACATTTATTGAGAGAATTGGATCAATCTATCCTAAAAGCAAAACAGAATCGGCTTACAGCTCAGGATAAATACGAGCCACATTTGAAACAGTTATTTCAGCATGTATATGACTACCAATCTTATTATGAAATAGTTTTTACCCGCCATACACACTTTGCTATATACGATTTATTTTTCAGCCACCTTAAAAAGATTGTGAAAAACTCTCTCTTGGAACTGCGAGAATATACGGAATTATTAGATTTTGAAGTTGCTTATCGGGCAAATGCTACATTAGGTTTAATTTTGGAATGGCAGGCTCAAAAATATAAACAATCTGTAGAAGAAATGAATCAATTAGCGACTACTATCATTCAAAGTCTTTCAGAAATGACTAAAGGGGGAAGTAATTAATGAAAGTAGGTATTTATCACGGAAAACAAGATGTGCGTGTAGAAGAACGATCTATTCCGAAAGTTGGACCAAAGGATGTTTTAATTCGAAATTTACGTGGGGGTATTTGCGGAACAGATATTAATATTATTAAAGCAGGAAATGAAATGGGAATCCGTTTCGGCCAAGAGTTTGGACATGAGCTATTTGGAGAAATCGCTGAAGTTGGTTCAGAAGTGAAAGACATCGCAATAGGTATGCGTGTCGCTGTCAATCCAGTTACAGCTAAACGTGCAGGACGACGTTATTCTCTTGAAGTAGGTGGTTTCTCTCAATATGTATTAATTGAAGAAGCAGCATTGAATTATAACCTATATTTAATTGCTGATGATGTGACTCCAGAAGAAGCAGCTTTAATGGAGCCGATGAGCGTGGGTTTCCATGGTGCTTTCAGCATTAAACCTCAAGTAGGCGAAAATATCGCCGTACTTGGCGCAGGTCCTATTGGACTGTCTGCTGCAGCAAGCTTAATCGGAGAAGGTATAAAAAATGTCGTAGTTGTTGATATGGATGATTGGCGCTTAGCGAAAGCAGAGCAATTAGGTGCTAAAACAGTAAATACTAAAAAAGAAACACTAGCAGAAGGCTTAAGTAAACACTTTGGAACAGTGAATGTGTACGGTGTTGATATGCCAAATGTTGATGGTTTCGTGGATGCTGCAGGTGCTCCAGTTTTATTCAAACAAGTAATGGAAATCGTGAAGCCTCACGCTAGGATCGCCATTATTGCTGTTTATAAAAATGAAGTACCATTAAGTTTAGCACAAGTCATGAGTAAAGAGGTACAAATTGTCGGTGCAAGCGCTTATACACATGAAGACATCGTAAAAGTAATAGACCATATTAATCAAAAGAAAACACCAATAACAACAATGGTCACACATGTATACAAATTAGATAATCTTCAAGAAGCTTTTGATAAAGCGATTTCGGCACAAGAAACAATTAAAGTAATGGTAGATTTAACATAAGGCTTTTTCTAGTTAGTGATTTTGTTAGGTTCCTATTAAACTTGTTCAAATAAATGAGTCATAATAATTGATAGAGAAGGAGAGCTCTTTTCGAAGAAAAGGAGTTCTCCTTCTTTTTGTAAAGGTTTTTTTTCTAAAAGCTTGTGGTTTTGGTGAATAAAACTAGCATAATAGATCGATTAGAATATCAGGTGCGAGACTCTTGAAAGAGTAGCAGGATAGGGAAGACCCCTACGGTATTATATACTGAGAAAGTTCACCACACGCCCGTGGAAAATGAGTATCCTGGTGTTGAATTCAACTTTTACTCACTACTGGTTCATAGGAAAAAATTTACGGAAACAGTTTTTGTAAAATGAATATATGTAATATATATATGACATATGTCATATATATATGCTATAATTGGATTGTAGGAGGTGTAAGAATCATTGAAAGATTTAATTATTAGAAATCGTGTGAAGCTAGTAAGAATAGAGCAAAATAAGCATACACAGGGAGAATTGGCTAAATTGGTTGGGGTAACTAGACAGACGATGAATTTAATTGAAGCTCAAAAATACAATCCTACTATTAAAGTGTGTTTGTTAATTTCGAAATACTTAGAAAAGCCTATAGATCATTTATTTTGGATGGAGGAGTAGACATGAGAAAACTTTTATTTTATTTACCTGCATTGCTAACCCTTTTTGTCATCTTTATATTAGATCAAAGCTGGTTGAAAATTGTATTATTGATTATTCTTGCAATGAGTGTTGTAATCGCAAAATATAAGAGAAGACAATTGGATTTGGAGGATATTGAATATGATGAGAGAGTAAATATCAATATTCGATATTGGTCATTTGGGTTCTTGGTTATTATGAATAGTCTATTAATCTGTTATCTAATATTAGTGTCACAATTTGATATGACAGCATGGTTTACACTGGATTATATGATGCTTTATTTAATTCTTTCTTTGCTCATCGCATTTTATATTATACCTAGTATTGCTAAGAAATTTTAAAATGGGGGAAATCAAAATGAATGCCGATTTATTGATTGTAGGTGGAATTTTACTAGTACTTGGTTTTTTAGTAGGAATTAAAAAGCAGACTTGGTTATTATCTGGATTTAATGAAAAACGTGTTTCTAATAAAGATAAACTAGCTAAATTGGTTGGTGGCTTTGAAGGAATAATGGGTGTGATTTTTATTATCGCGGGGATTTTTTCATTGGAGTACATGAAATGTTTAGTTATGGTATTACTTTTGGGAATGTTTTGTCTTGTAGTGTATTCAAATGTAAAGCTGGTAGATTAATTTTTGAAAATATTATGAAAATAAAATGAAACCTTTGTTGTATGAGGAAATTATTATTTTTGTGAATTTATTGCGGAATATCAGAAATTTTATGAGAATATTGTACTTATTATTGGGAAAAATGTAAATTTTTTTAAAAAACACTAAATAGTATTATAAAGATGTATTATTATTAAACGTATGGAGGTTATCCTGAATAATTTGTAAGGGAGATATTTATATGAAAAAAATAACATTGCTATTATTGTCTGTCATTTTTTTATTGGGAGTTACTGCATGTGGCAGTGAAAAATCATCCTCTACGGCGCCAAGTGTAGATGAACTATTAGCAAATTCAATGAAAGCGAATAAAGAAGTAAAGAGTCTTTCTCAGGAAGCAACGGTTAACACTAAAATAACTGTGTCGCAAGGTGAAACGAAACAAGAACAAAATATGGATATAACGACTAAAGCGGATATTATTAATGAGCCGTTTAAAGCTCGACAAGAAATTAAAATGCCTGTGTCTGAAATGGGTGAGCAAACGATCATTCAATATTTAACGGAAGAGGGCATTTATTCGAATATTAATGGACAATGGGTTAAGGTACCTGATGAAGTTAACGAACAATTTAAGACTAGTATTAAAGAATCTGCTAATCTAGATAGTCAAATAGAGCAATTTAAGTCAATGTCAAAATATTTGAAGCTAAAAGAAGAGAAAGAGCAATATGTGCTTACTGGCGATATTCCTGGAGAGAGCATTAAAGAGATGGCTCAAACGATATTAGAAAAAGCAGCGAGTGGCAATACGGAAACATTAGCCGCAATGGAGCAGCTTGATATTAAGAGTATGAATCTGGTTTATACATTTAATAAAAAAACATCATTGCCTATTAGTACAGTAGTCAAGTTACAAATGGGAATGGAGCAAGATGGACAAAAAGTAGATATGGATTTAAAAATGAACAGTAAGTTTTCAAATTTTAATGGTGTGGACGATATTACTGTTCCAAAAGAGGCTTTGAATAGTACGAACTAACCATAATGGAGGGTGGTCAAAAGTAAAATATGGGGGACATCCTACTAAATTTATACTTCAAAGCACATGACAAATCAAAATTAACTTTTTAGATACAAAATGTATTCATAAAAAGGTAGCTAACATAAAGTGATATGACCTCTGAAAGTGAAACTTTTCAGAGGTCTTTTTCGTGTTAAGAAAGTAAAAAATCTAAGTATATTTTTCGCAAGGTTTGACAATTATTTGTTTTTTGAAAATATAAATATTTCTTATATTCACAAATTGTTTTATTTATTTTTTTTTAAAATACTTCCATAATTGGTCTTTATTCACTACTCATTATTTGTTATATTAACATTGTGAAAAAATTAACAAAGTGAAAGCAGGGTTTAGTTTGGAATTTTTAATTGGTTTATTTTCTCTAGTATTTGTCATTTATTTAGTATTAGGGATTATTGCTGTGTTTAAAAAGAATGGGACAGCAAAGAAAAAGTTTATCATTTCTATAGTATTCTTTGTATTAAGTGCTTTAACGTTACCTGATACGGAGACAACGACAAATGAAAATAATGAAAGCAAATCTACAAATGAAAAAATAGAAAAAGAAGAACAAACAGAAGAAAAAGAAAAGACAAAAGAGTTAACTAAAGAACAAATCAAATCGCAAGTTGAAGTAGGGATGACTTTTAAAGATTTTTCTAATTTAGCTCAAGATGCATTAAATGTAAAACTACATGATTATATTTCGCTTGGTAATAATGTTATAGGGATTCCAATGCAAGCAACTGATGGACTTGTTCTATTAACTTCTGATTTAAAAACTATTTCTGAAATTCATGAATTCGAAAATTTAGACGAAGCTAAAAAGTATGGTTTAGAAGTTGAAGCAAAAGCAAAAGCTCAAGCTTATGAGGATTCCAAAATTAAATTATCAGGAAGTGGCGATTCTGCTACTGAACTTATTAAATTATCTAGTGGATTTGCCGTTTTTGAAGGGCAACACACAGGCTCATCTAACTTTATCGTTAAGTTAATGGACGAAAATGGTAATTCACAAGACTTGTTAGTTAATAAGATTGGAAGCTATAAAGGTAAAACATTCGCGAATATATCTTCTTCAGGTTCATATTATCTTGAAGTAAAAGCAGGAGGGAACTGGAACTTTACCATTACGCAAGGCTTCCCTCTAGAAATGAATAAGGTACCTACATCGTTTAACGGAAACGGTGATGATGTAGTCTTTTTTGAAGCTGATAAGGGAAATTATAAATTTACATTTAACCATTCTGGAAGTTCTAATTTTATAGTGAAACTAAATGGAAGTAGTCTAATGGTAAATAAAATAGGTCAATATCAAGGCAATATGAGAAAGAAATTAGATACAGATGGTGTTTATGTTTTAGTAATACGTGCTGACGGAGACTGGTCGGTTACTATTGAAGAATAGATAAGGGAAATGTAATGTTAAAAGGGTATTAAGCAATGATTTAAAATCACTGCTTAATACCCTTTTCTTATTGTGTAAGCAATCCGTTCAGAATGGCCAACAATTTGATTATTTATGCTCCTAATACATAAAATACATATCTACTCATACCTTCAGCGATAATGAATAGAAGCAATGCTGCATAAACCATTGAGAAATTGATTTTCTTCTGACTTGAAGAAAGAGCAAGATATCCTAATGTTCCTAATCCAAGTGCTTCAATAATCCAACGGATTCCAATAAATCCTGAGTATGTTGCTAATCTTTCAGATGCAGACACACCAGAAATTAATTCGATTTCACCAACATAACCATTAAACATAGCAGCACCGATAATTTGAATACCGATTCCAAATAAACCGAATGCAAAAGCCCATTTCACGATTTTCTTTACTTGTTCACCTTTAACAGAAGGAAGCAATAAGCTTGCTCCTAAAACAGGTCCAAGTGCAAACACTGTTCCAAAGAAAATTAGATAAGTGTTCATATGATCCCAGCCATTTACACGAGTCACTTTGTATAGTTGAGCCATACAAAATACGTCTACTAATCCTACAATAGCTGTAATTAACATCAAAATTGGATTGACTTTCTTTTGAACAATAGCTAGTCCGGCAGTAATACATGCTAATGCAATAAATGCTCCTGTAGCAACAATTTCATTACTCATCCAAGATTGTCCAAATCCTCTCACTGCATTTAAAGCATGAGTTGGTGCTCCTAAATGGAAGAATGAAGCGATTAATCCTACAAGTGAAAGTACAGCAATAACGATGAGTGGCAGCTTCATCATTTTAAATGTATCAGCGGCATCTTTTTTTACAATACCATGTACAAACCATAAAAATAGCATTCCACCGATGGCTGCTGGTACAGCTACAGTTAATATTAACAATGCCCATTCATGCATATAGATTCCCTCCTTTATTTACCTAGTGGTTTAATAACTAGATTTGGTTTTGTAATTGATGAACTTGGTAAACCTTTAATATCAGCATTGTTTCCATACTTTTTGCGTAACTCACTAATCTCACCAAATTCGATTGCTCGCATTGGACAAGAAGTTACACAATGTGGTTCTTCGCCTTTTTTACGTAAATCAAGACAAGTATCACATTTTGTCATCATTCCTAATTCTTCGCTGTATTGAGGCGCTCCATAAGGACAGTTCCATACACAGTATTTACAACCAACGCATTTTTCGTGATCGACAACTACGACGCCATCCTCTGAACGTTTATACATAGCTCCTGTTGGACAGCCTTTCACACAGCCTGGCTCATCACAATGATTACAAGAAATAGATAGGTGCTTCATAGAAACGTTTGGATAAGTTCCATCGATATAGTCATAGACTCTTCTGAAGTTTCTTCCTACCTCCAAGTTATTCGTATCTTTACAAGCAACAACACATGTTTTACAACCAATGCATTCTGCTACATTAATAAAAAATCCCATTTGTGCCATTTTTAGCAACCTCCTTTCCGTTTATATCATTTAAGATCAAGGATTCGTTGATCCCATTTATAGTCTTCTTCTAGTTGTTCTCCGTCCCATTTTTCAACATTACATCTAGCTGTGTTGTAACCAGAAGTACCTAGACCAGTTGGTACATATCCAACTAACATATTGTCTGCACCAGCACGGTCGATTTCATCGTTTTCATCTAAATCAACCCAAGCACCGTGAGGAAGAGCAATTGTACCAGGCATAAGTGTTTCAACAACCAATGCTGGACGTAAAGTTTTACCGTGTTCATTAGACAATAGAACAGTTTCACCAGTTTTAACACCAATTTCATCAGCATCATGCTGGCTAATATATACTGGGTTTGGCCATGCTTCACGTAACCAAGGAACGTTATCAAACGTACTATGTGAGCGTCTTAAGTAGTGTGGATTAAACACTTGGTAAGGATATTTACCTTTTTTCTTTGTTTCAAAGTTTTCAAAAGTAGATTCATATCCTTCTGCTCTTGGTTCATATTTAGGAATTGGTGAAATCTCCGTAAAGGCTGTTTTTGATGCCTCATGAAGAGCTTTACAGTAGATTTCAAATTTTCCACTTTCACTTGATACAGGGTTTTTCACTGGATCATCAATGAAATCTTTATAAGCGATAAATCCGAAGTTATCTCCTTTTTTACGAGGTACTTGATAAATTCCTTTATCTACGAATTCTTTAAGAGGAATTCGACCTTGTTGAGGAGTTCCTTCAACGCCCCATTCTTTCAAATCAGCAGCTGTTATTGTACATAATGGCTCATAATCAACACCATTGTCTTTCACAACCATGCTTCCTGCTAATTTATTAAAGTATTGTTGTTTTTCACTGATTGGATAAAGTTCTTTAGGATCTTTTCCAAGTGCTTTTAGTAATAGTTTAGCAATTTCTTGGTCACTCTTAGCTTCATATAGAGGCTCAGTAATTTTTGACCAAGTAATTAAAATTTCTCGGTTTCCACCTTTTACATTTCCTTCGTTTTCCCATTCTGTTGTAACAGGAAGTACAATATCGGAATATCTAGCATTCGTTGTAAGTGCATAAGCATGTGATACAACAAACTCAACTTTACGATGAGCTTCAATACCTCTCATAATGTTGCTTCTTGTTTGTAAAGTAGCATTGTAGTTATGGTAGATGAATTGAATATTAACATCACGTTCACCTTCGTGTTTTTGTAGATATTTACCTGTTAAAACCGCATCAAAAATTTGATTTTCATTGATTACATTGTCAACTGGATTAGCAATCGATGGTAAGCCATCACCACCACCTGTAAGAAGCATTGGACCCATGTTACCTGCATATTCCCAACAGCTAACACCTGTCATTTTACCTGAACCACCCATTTGTCCAGTCATCATACCTAATGTAGAGAATGCTTGTACCCAACCTTCACCGTTGTTAATACGAGCTGGTGCCCAGCCAGTTAATAATGCAACTCGCTCAGTTCCACCAATTTCTCTTGCTAATTCACGGATTTTTTCTGGTTCAACACCACAGATTTCTGAAGCCCATTCAGCTGTCTTAGGTTGCTTATCATATGTTCCTAATAAGTAATCTTTGAAATTGTCTTTTTTGTCAACACCTGCTGGCATATGCTCTGCATCAAAACCAACACAGTATTTATTTAAGAAATCCCATTTCACTAATGGATTTGATTTTGGATCATCTTCATCTAATAAAGTATGCATAATTCCAAGTGCTAAAGCGTGGTCTGTACCAGGTCGAACTGGAACCCAATCTGCACCAAAGATATTACATGAATCTGTATATAATGGGTCGATTGAGATGAAGCGTGCTCCTGCTTTCTTCGCTTGAAGGTAGTTATAAGTTACGCTACCCATCGTACTCCAAGCTGGATTAGCACCCCATAATACGATTAATTGAGAATTACGTAAATCCAAACGGTCGTTGATACCATTTACATATAAACCTTCGCCGACACCAAGCATATCGTATGTGTAAAGCCAAGCACCCCATGAAATTGTACCTGTACTAGATGTATGTCCACCAACTGCAGACATTACTTTACTAATGTTTTGCTCAGTTGTACCAGTTACCCAAATAGATTCGTTTCCATATTTCTTTTTAATACGTTTTGTTTCAGAAGCAATATGTTCAATAGCTTCATCCCAAGAAATACGTACCCATTGGTCCTTACCACGTAATTCTTTCTTTCCGCCACCTGGCTTCCAGTTTTTACGTTTCATAGGATATTTTAAACGGTCCGCATTAAATACTTGTTGACGTTGAGAACGGCCACGTAGACATCCACGTTGTTGAGGAAAATCAGGTGAATCTTCATGTGTGTCATCTGTTTTTTGACGAACAACAACACCATCTTTTACAAGTACTTTATTTAAGCATCTGCTTCCGCAGTTATGCCAACAAGCAGCTGTCTTCCAAATGCCTTCGCCATCTTCAGCGGCTGTTCCAATATTATTCTCTGCCTTTGCTACAAGGCCTCTAGATACAGGTACAACTGCTGTTGCTGCTACAGCGGAAGTCCAACCAATGAACGATCTTCGAGTCATTTTAAAATCTTGGATTTTCTTTAGTAGATCAATCATTTTGCCCCTCCTGATAATTTATTTTTGAATGAAATCTATATTCAAAAGTTCGTTAAGAACTATTGAATCTAATGCAATAAAGTGTTGTAGGATTTTAGCTAAACCTACATAAAATTTAGTATCCGCATTGTTCACCACTGATTCTGAAAATTGTGGAACAAATCTAGATAAGTGGTTTTTAAGAAAAGTTTGCTGCTCATTTAGTAAATATCTGATTTCAGATAATGAATTAGGCGTAATAGACTCTCCAGATTGAATACACAATTGGTTTAATCGATACATAAAATCTAGTTCTAAACCTATATGGTCATCAGCCTCAATGTAATCGGCCGTTTGGAAAGCATACTTTTCATATATTTTTCTTACTTCAAGAGTAGTTTCTTGAAATAGTAGCTTGTCCTTGCTTACATAAACGGATTCCCAAGGAAACGCGGTGATTTCTCCTGGACCAATGAACATTTTTGTATAATCCCAATGAAGGTCTTCAAAATCTGTACGTTTATGAACAGGATCAAATTCTGCTAGATAGGCTTTAATATCATCAATTCCTTCTTGAATTTCTGATCTATCTTCCTTAAAAGGAAATAGATCAATCATATTCTGATAAACGAATGGTTTTAAATATTCTTCTGAAGGCTCTTCAACGAAAAATCTTCGGAGGATATCATAAGCAAAATCTCTTGCATAAAAAACATTCATAACTTCTTCGATTGATAATTGCTGTTTGGTAGTTTCCATTTTGTCTTCCTTTCTGTTTTCAAGATTGAAAATATGTTTACAAATTTTCAAACTGAAAATATTGCGGAGTTGTATGTTCAAGATGAACTTCGCGAATATTTTGTTTACCGTCTTCATTTTCTACTACGTTAAAAGAGATAAGAATATCGATATCTTCATTTTTTAATAGATTGATTGTATCCAATGGAAATTGTAAAAATTGATATTCTGTATTTGATATAAAGGATCGATTAGCTTGCTTTAATACGCTTTCTACTTTTTTGATATCTTTTCCGAATACTTTAGCTGTCTTAAAATAATAGTCTCTATTCGAAAAATGATATGTTTCATCTAGCGTGACATTATGGTTTTGTTGATAGATTTGTCCAGTAAATTTATTTTCAAGTGAGCAGTAATGAACACCCAGCTTAAGTTTGTGATCAATCGCATAATCAACAAGCTCTAAGCAAAGCTCTTCACTTTCAGCAATGGCTAAACCACCTGCATACCAAAAGTTATAATAGATATCATAAGGTGGATTTTTTAGTGTCATGTTTCTTTCTCTAAACGCTTCTACATTATTAAAGGGAAAACAGAACTCAAGTAAGTTGATGCCGTATACACCTATCTGATCTAAGTCGAGTAATAGTTGCTTCATTGCTGCATCAGTTCCTGGTATAATTGGCATTTCTACCATGACGCTAGGGATATACTGAGTCGCTAGAGAGATTTTATTCAGAATATGTTTCTGTTTTTGCTTAGAATCTTCTAATTTTATGCTGAACCTTATTTCGTCTAATGAAGACTCCTTAAGCTTTTGAAGCAGCTCTTCATTTAATAAATCTCCAGCAGTGTATAATCTAGTATGACTATGCGGAGATATTTCATTTGCAAGTGAGAAAAATTCAATCGTTTCTTTTGGATGTAGAAGAGGTTCTCCTCCAGTTAGTGCAAGATGTGTTATCTTAATACCACTTTTAACCAGATGAATTAACTCATCATTTGTTTTTCTCTGATTTTGTAAATAAAAATGATAATCATCTTGATTTTTGTTAAAACAAAAATAGCAATCACGATGGCACTTTGTTGATATGAAAGATGTGTAGCTTCCTTTACCTGTTTGGCAGGCTTCACAAGCGGTCGAAATTCTATTGTTAGAAACAATGCTTTTTTGATTATTTCTAATGAGTGCACCTTTATCTTTTAAACTCTTCACTTTTTGAAAATAATTTTCTTTTGTAGAAGTTATATTCGATAGTGGAAGTCCGAATTGTTCGAGACTTGCAGTTGTTTCATGTGCAATATTTTGATAAATACTCGCATAGTGTAAGAGTTCTTTATTTGTTATTGTTTTTTCTATATTATTCGATTGAATTGTCATCGTCGTTTAAGTTCCTTTTGCAATATACTTAAGGTAATATATGTGAAAAAGTTCACATGTCTATTTATTATTATAAATAATATTTTTAAGATTGATATTGTTTCCGCGTACGAAAATCATGCTGAATTTTTGTGCACGGATACAAATTGGAATAATACAATTAGAATCACTTGAAAATTTATATTTATGATGTACAATATTTGGTTTAGTTTAAATGAGTACTATATTTTGTAATGTACAATGGGTGCGACTCCTGAGGATAATGAAATTGCGCATTAAAAGCGAGTTTTAGTACAACAAAAAAACTTAGCAATTGACTTTAAACAATTACTAAGTTTTTTAGAGGATAATTTGTTAATCAATTTCAAGATCAGCTTGAAATTCCATTCTTTTTAGACGACGTTTATAGACAATTTTAGAAAGAGAAATACTAATTTCATACAGTAATAATAGAGGTATCACAACTAAGAAATCTGAAACAAAATCTGGTGGTGTGATCACTATAGCAATAATAACTAGAATGAAATAAGCGTATTTTCTGATTTTGGATAATACGTAAGGGTTAACTATTCCAATAGAAGTTAAAAACATAACAACAACAGGTAATTCGAATAAAATAGCAAATGGTAAAGACATATTAATTAAAAAGCTAAAATATTTATCAGCGGTAAAGTTTGTAACAAACATATCTCCGCTTAATTCAATTAAAAAATGCATAACTGAAGGGAATATTACATAATATCCAAAGGATAAACCTACAAGAAATAATATAAAAAGTGCTGGTATATAGGATAGTGTGACTTTTACTTCATTAGCCTTTAAAGCTGGTCTCACAAATAACCATATTTGCCAAGCTAAAACGGGAATCGTTCCAGCTATTGCAACTATCGAAGCTATTTTGAAGTATATTCCAACAATCTCACCAGGACCTAATACAATTAATTTCGTATCGAGACCTTGTACGAACCAATGATAAATTTCCTCTACAAAGCAGAAGCCGAGAATAAAGAAAGCAATAAATGCAACCAAAGTTATAATAATTCTCTTTCGGAGCTCGTCAAGATGTTCAATCATATTTAAATTTTTATCTGTCATGTAGAAGTCAAACCTTCCTTATTTCTGTGTTAATGCGATAAAAAGATTGCTACATAAGCTAAGAGCCTTGCGCATTTTGCATTCTAACTGTTCATATTAGCAAAAAAGTGTAAAATGAATGTTCACCTTACACGATAATGCTATCAGTTATTTCTGAAGCTTATTTCTTTGTATCTGCTTCATCTGTAAGATCATCTGTTAAACCACGTGTTGATTTTTTAAATTCATGTAAAGATTGTCCAACAGCACGACCAATTTCAGGAAGCTTTTTCGGACCGAAAATAATTAATGCTAATACTAAAATAAGGATTAATCCCGGAACACCGATATTTTGAAGCATCTTTAACATTCCTTTCCAATAAAATCTTAATCTACTATGTAGTATATTACTAATATCTTGCTATTAGCAAACAAAAATTCAATGTTCACAATTTTTCTTAATTTGCTGTAACGAAGAACGTTATATATAGGTAGAAAAACGGATATAGATGTATAATCGAGAGGAAAATAAATAGGAGATTGAGAGAAGTTAAAGAGATTCATAAGAAATAAAAAAGGGTAAAGTCTGTTCACTCATAATTTTGTTTAAACAGACTTTACTCTTAAACAAGGGCGTAGTATTCGATTTTTACAGTTAGGATATATGGTTTTTTTGAAATTCAGATGGGCATATTCCGGTCCATCTTTTAAATTGTCTACTAAAATGTGATAGATTTTTATACCCGAGTCTACTTGCGATTTCTTTTAAAGTAATATCAGATTGTTGGATGAGCATTTTGGCTTCTTGTAATTTGAGTTCTGATAAATATTTACGTGGAGACATGTGATAGACTTTCTGAAAAATTTCTAAGCCGTAGTTTGGACTTAAACCGAGAGATATAATAATTGGTTTTACACGAAGCTCATCATCTGAATTATGATGGATATTCATACAGTAGTTTCGGAAGTTATATTTAATAGCATCAGCAATTGCTTTTGCATATTTTTCATTAGCTATTACTTCATTATCAAGATTTTTTTGCTTGTAGGATACTTCATCAACTAAAATAGCTAGTAATTCAAAAAGGATTATTTGTATTTTAATCTTTATTTGAGTAGACATAGTCTCTGACTCATCCAATAAACATACCCATTTTAAAAGTACATCTAGGAATCTCTCGTGAAAAGGATTACTTGATTGATAAACTAAGTCACAATAGTTAATGATATCCAAGCGTATAGTAGGGTCATCTACTTCAAAATAGGCACAAAAAAATTTTATATTATCATTGGATTTTGCAGAGATGCTATGTGAATATCCAGGTGGAATGAGTAAAACATCTCCTCCTATTAATTCGTAGCATTTTCCTTCTACAAATGTTTCCAATTCACCTTCTATAATAACCAATACTTCAAATGCATGGTGGTATTCTTCAGAAGCCTTCCATTGATTAGAGACTGTTTGCATATGTGCTCCAAAAAAATGTATATTCCAATCTATAAGTGGAAGTTGTTTGACATGAGAGCTTTCTGGAATATTGTTTATGTTAATCATGACTATTAAACTCCTTATATATGGGTAAAAATAATGGCAATCTAGAATCGCTCTATCTCATAAACTATGAATAGATTGTAATGAAACTAGTGTAACATATCCATATTATATTAAAAAAAGAAAACGCTATCAATTATGAAAGGAGAAATAATAATTATTAAATAATTAAGTGAAAAGGGTAAATGGTAACTCATGAACATTTAAAAGGAATTGGAAAATAATAAAAACTTAATTAGAATGTAGTTTTAATATGAAGAAAGGGGGTAAATAATAAAAGCGATACTTACAACGTAAGTATCGCTTGGTAATCAATTATAATATTAGTTTAATACTCTAGATGCAGATGAGAATTTTGATGGATTATAAGAAGCAATTTTTACAACATCACCAGTTTGAGGTGCGTGAATGTATTGACCGCCTCCAATATAAATACCAACATGGTATGCAGGTTTACCTTTAAATACTAAGTCTCCTGGTTGAACTTGGCTAGTTGAAATTTTTGTTCCAAAGTTTTGTTGCGCACTTGAAACACGTGGTAAGCTGATTCCAACTGAACGGAATACATAACTAGTGAAACCAGAACAGTCAAATCCACTTGGAGTTGTTCCGCCCCATACATATGGCACACCAAGATATTGTTTAGCTTTTGCAATAACAGATGCCGCTGAAGCAGATGGTGCTGAAACTGGAATATCCGCTACAGAGTTGTCTTGATTATTGGATGAATTATTATTAGATTCTGGTGCCTGAGTTGTTGTTTGTTGATTTTCTGTTGTTGTGTTGTTTGCTGCTGCTGCTTGAGCTGCTATACGTGCTTGACGTTGTTGCTCAGCGATTCTTCTTGCTTCTTCTTCAGCTGCTTTTTTTGCTGCTTGAACTTGTTTTAAATCATTTTGAATTTTAGCTTTTTCTTGTTTGATTTTAAGCTGTTCTTGTTTAGCTTTTTCTTGCTTAGTTTGAATTGCAGCAAGATCTTTATCTAAAAGTGCTTTTTTCTCTTTAAGTTCTTGATCTTTCTTTAATAGACTTTCTGATAGTTCTTTATCACTTTCCATGATAGTCATCATAGCAGTTGTTTTTTGAACGAAGTCAGAGATTCCATCTGAACTTAAAAGAATGTCAATGAAGTTAGATGATACTGAACCATTCATTTGGATATCTTCTAAACGAGATTTAGATAATTCCATTGTACGATTATATGATTCTTCTAACTCTACGATTTCTTTACGAGTTTTTTCAACGCGAGTTTTACTTTCTTCTACTTGTTTGTTCAATTTTTGAACATTATGAATTGATTCGATGATTCTGTTATCGTATTTTTGAATACGCGTTTGTAAATCTTCAATTCTTTTTTCATATGTAGAAATTGTCGTTGTCGTTTCAGTTGTTGTGTTTGGTGTTGCAAATGTAGGGGTAACTTGTAATAGTAATGCAGCTGAAAGAACTGTAGCTGCGACTTTTTTCTTTGTCGATTTTATCATATTATTTAAATCTCCCGATCTTTTATATTTATATTCATATTTTCTAAATGGTTATAATTTAATATTTTCGAACCCAATTAATAGTTTATTGTTATATCGAACTAAATACAATGAAAAAATGCCCAGAATCGAATAATGTAATACACTTGTGTTTTATGTAATATTTCTGTAACATTACGAGAGATTTTGTAATCGTGTGTCTGATCATACTGTCGATTGCCGTATAATGAAGTCTCCATTTAGATATGATTATATTAAAGGAAATAATAGACGTTTTGCATTTCTATTTTAGTAAAATATTAGATTATGAATATTGACATACAAAATGAAAACCGTATGTTTTAGAGAATAAAAAAAGAGGCCTCTGAAAAGTGATAAAAAATCACTTTTCAGAGGCTCTTACTTTAATTATGGGAATGTTTTAAGTTAAGTACGTTCTTATTAATAAAGAAAGCTGATGGTACAAGCTTTCTTTATTAGGATTTTCACTCATTTATATTGTGAAAAATCAACAATATGTGACATTGCTGATAATTAACATTTCTGAAATCCGACATAGTATCCTAAAAGATTGATGATGATTCCTTGTTTATAGAACTTCTGCTCCTAATGAATGCTTAAAGTGCTCAATTGCCCACTCATGTCCTGTTGGATTGAAGCTGGCTACTGCATTAGAATGAATAACAATTTTGAATCCTTTATTATAGGCATCCACTGCTGTGTGAAGTATACAAATATCTGTACAAACTCCAACAAGATGAATTTCTGTAATATTTCTTTCACGGAGTTTAATTTCTAAATCTGTACCAGCAAAAGCAGAATATCTTGTTTTATCCATCCAATAGATTTGTTCCTTGTTCTCTTTATTATCCTCATATACTTTGTCTAAATCCCCGAAAAGAGTTCTACCCGGTGTTCCTTCTATATTATGTGGAGGAAATAACTTCGTTTCTGGATGAAAGGAATCATTTTCTTTATGTAAATCAATAGCGAATACAACATAATCATTGTTTTCGATAAATTGCTTTGTTATTGCCACAATATTCTTTTCTATATTCTGTCCAGGTATTCCGCAAGTTAGAGCTCCATTTTCTGCTACAAAATCTACAGTATAATCAACATTGATTAATGCTTTTTTCAATGAAAACACTCCTTTTTCAAAATCTTATTGTTAGTAATATCATAATTGAAACTTATATATGAAACAAATGAGAATAGCTATACATGTTTTACTTAGACCGTTTTTTCATATTTTGTTCCCTATGACCGAGTTAGTGCATATAGACTGAGATGAATGACGCTACAGATGCTCACTTTCAGCGATGTGGGCGTTAGTTTCGACCATTCTAATCTACTCAACCTTTTTATGGTCATTTTATTCACTGATCTTATTTAAAAACAACACTCTTTTAGAAAACAGCCTTTATTTAAGAAATATCCCATGATAATGTGAGGTCGATTATTCTGTTTTCATAAATCGTTCCTTTTTCTGTTACAAAAGAAACATAATTTAGGAGGAAATTGTAAATAGAACAGTTTTTATAGATAAAAAATGGTATTGTAATTGTTATTTTTTATCTAATTTCGTTAATAGTGGTGTTATATGGAATTTTTTATGCGTAATTCATCTTCGTTTGGAAACCTTTTACTAATAGTAATTGGTTTAAAATGGAAAAAATATAGATTTTAAGAGTGGATTTGATGTTTGGGGCTATGTTCTTTTCTTGCTTTTCTTTAGGAATTCTGCTATTCTAAAGAAGAATTATTTTTGTTCGGTTTAAATTGATTAGTGATAAAGTAGCTCGTCTATAGATTTGAGCAAGGATAGTATTACAATGTGTGGATATCACACTAGGAGGCAACAAACATGGAACAAGGTAAAGTAAAATGGTTTAACGCAGACAAAGGTTTTGGATTCATCGAGCGTGAAGGCGGAGAAGACGTATTCGTACATTTCTCAGCAATCCAAAGCGAAGGTTTCAAATCTTTAGACGAAGGTCAAAGCGTATCTTTTGAAGTAGAACAAGGTCAACGTGGACCACAAGCTACTAACGTTGTTAAATTATAATTAATAACTTTCAAACAGACTCTAGTAAAGGGTCTGTTTTTTTTATACCACTCTAGCTGTAAAACTATAACTTCATCATGACAGTGAATAAGAAGGCGGGTAAGCTGGATATAAGTGTGGTTAAGTTTACACTATATATTAACTATGTTGTTAATCTTCGACCATAGTATGTTTTGCTACTTCGACTAAAGATACTTACGTTTTATATAAGTAAAAAATGAATGTATTGAATCGAGACTGTTTTCTAAAAGATTATGGTGTTTAAATAAGTTCAGTGGATAAAGATGAAAAAAGTCGTTTGGAGCGTAAGGTGCGAGCATCCTGGAGCGGAATTCAACTCAGCCTAAATGCACTAACTTGTTCATACGTAACCAAGTATGCGAAAATAGCCTAAATAAAAAATACCCTATCCACAAATTATGGATAGGGTTCTATTTAATACAAGTAAAATAAAATGGTAAAGTTAGTATAGCATAGTAAAGATGCAAACCCTAATGATTTAGATTACTATTTCATAATCTAAATGGTTTAAAGAATTAAATAGCTTAAAAAAGAAAGACAAATAGATGTAATAATCATAGCAATTAATGGTTTTAGTGCTTTTGTTCGGACTTCTTTCAAATGAATATTTAAGCCAAGACCGACCATTGCCATTGTTAAACACCACGTTGTCAATATGTTTACACCATTTAAGATGCTTTCAGGAACTGTTATAATTGGACCTATAACATAACTACCTAATATACTCATTATGACAAATCCAATTAAAAAATATGGAAATGCAATTTTTTGTGGTTCATTGCTTTGTTTATTTTTTCGATTCATGACCCATATGAGTATAAAACACAGAGGTACTAAGAAAAAAACACGGCCGAGTTTAGCTAATAAAGCCATAGTTAATGGATCTTCGCCAGCTGGTGCTGCCGCTAAAGCTACATGGGCAAGCTCATGTAAGCTTAAACCACTCCATATGCCATAATCAGATGCACTAATTGTTAATATTGGATATAGTAGTGTGTAGGCAATAGAGAAAATCGTACCAATTAGAGCGATGATACCAACACTTATGGCTGTTTCATCATCATCTGATTTTACTATTGGCGCAACAGCAGCTATCGCGGCTGCACCACATACTCCAGTACCGATACCAAGAAGAAGTGAAATGTTGCTGTTTCCTTTGAAGTATTTTTTTGATAGCCAAAGCATGAAGAAAATAGCGAAAGCTATAACTAAAATATCTTTCATGAGTAAAATTGGTCCTTCAGATAAGAGGATAGAAATATTCAATTTTAATCCATATAAAATAATAGCTAACCGTAATAAAATTTTTGACGAAAATTGAATTCCTTTTGCAAGATTTGAAGGATAACCCCAAATTTGTCGGAATATCACTGCAAGAATAATAGCACAACCCATTTGTCCAATCATTTGAATACCAGGTATTTTAGCGAATAGGAAGCCTATTAGTGCAATGAGGAATGTAAATGCAATACCACCAACAAAAGGTATGTATTGATTTAATCTGTTATTAGTCATATATAATCCTCCTAATACTCTAATAGTTTTAAGATAATAAATTTTTGTCTATAAGAAAAATAATTTATTTGAATATTCATCATAAGTAAATACTTATAGTGGGGGGATTTAATTGAAACAACAGCTATCTGTTTTTGTTAAAGTAGTTGAATTAAAAAGTTTTTCTCGTGCAGCTGAGGATTTATATATGACGCAACCTGCTGTTAGTCAATACATTCAATCATTGGAACAAGTAATAGGAATGAGACTACTAGAAAGAACAAATAAAATCATTTCGCTAACAAGAGCTGGAGAAATTGTATATGTTAAGGGAAAAGAAATATTGAACCTTTATGGGAGAATGCAGCGTCTTCTTGAAGATTTATCAAATGATGTAAATGGAGAAATATCCATTGGTGCAAGTTATACATATGGAGAATATCAACTTCCTCACATAATTGCGAAAATGAAGGAATTATATCCAAACATCACTCCTAATATCACGATAGCTAATACAAAAGAAATTTTGGAGATGGTCAATAATTATAGCTTAGATATAGGTATTATTGAGGGAGAGATTAGAAAGCAGCGCGAGATTAAAATAGTTCATTTCGCTGAAGATACGCTAAATATTGTTGCTGCTCCGGATTATCATCTTCCTAATGACACAGTTTCGATAAAGGATTTAGAAAAGGAAATGTGGATTGTAAGAGAACATGGATCAGGGACAAGAGAAGCAACAGAAAAGTTATTTCAAAAGCTGAATATTAACCCAGCCCTAAAAATGGAATTTGGGAGTACACAGGTTATTAAGGAATCTGTAGAAGCTGGATTAGGAATTGCCTTATTATCACGATCTGTTTTTCAAAAAGAAGAGAAGCTCAAAACATTAAAAGTAATAACACCTGAAGAATTTTATGTAAAAAGAAATTTTTCATATGCCATTAAAAATTCCTTTCAGACAAAAGCAGTTGAAGTATTAATTTCATTACTAGAAGAGGTTTGATAAACTTACTTAAAGATTTACTAATTTTATAGAGCATCATATGGAGTATGGGAACAAATTGATCCCTTATATGTAAAAAAACAACCGGTGGAATAAATTTTTTCCACTGGTTGTAGATAATGTAATTGAAAAGAAAGAGAATCAAAATGTGGTGAAAATGTCGAAATTATTGTTTTATTTATATAACAGTATTGTAAGCGGATTCAAAAAGTGATTAATCCAAATTATCTAAAAATTGTTGCAAAAAGCTATTGACGGTTTAGATAAATCAGCGTATCATAAGCCACAATAACAATTAATATTTAGAAAATTCTAATTTAATAAATAATAAGTGTAGAAGAGGACAATTAGCTTTATGAATTGACATGACAGAGAACTGGGAGGGTGGAAACCAGTATGATCAGCATAAAGTGAACTCACCTCGGAGCGTCAGCTTGAAACATTTGTAAGTAAAGCTGAACGGGTGTTACCAGCACTCGTTAACTAAAACAACTAGTGCGTACTGATTTAGTACGAATAAGGGTGGTACCGTGGATTGGTTAATAAGCCTCTTCACCCCTTAGTCTATATGTTTATAGACATTTTGTGGGTGTAGGGGTTTTTCTATTTATCTCTTTAGCCGCATATTGTTAACAAAAGAAGTTTTATCATAATTGTAGAATTTGTGGGGAGGTTGATTTTGTGACTCAAGAAACAGCGATGGCCGTAAAAAAAGCAGCAAAAACTAAGAAAACGGGAGCAGAATATTTATTAAATGCTCTAAAGAGAGAAAATGTTGAAGTCATGTTTGGATATCCAGGTGGGGCTGTATTACCGATTTATGACGCACTGTATGATGCTGGAATTGCACATATATTAACTCGTCACGAACAAGGAGCTATTCATGCAGCTGAAGGGTATGCAAGAATTACAGGAAAACCAGGAGTAGTTATTGCAACATCTGGACCTGGGGCAACCAATATTATTACTGGATTAGCTGATGCCATGATAGATTCTATACCGCTAGTTGTTATCACAGGGCAAGTTTCTACTTCAGTAATTGGTACAGATGCCTTTCAGGAAGCAGATGTTTTAGGAATTACCACACCTATTACGAAACATAATTATCAAGTAAGAAATGTAGAAGATTTCCCACGAATTATAAAAGAAGCATTTTACATTGCTTCATCAGGAAGACCAGGGCCAGTTTTAATCGATATTCCAAAGGATATGGCCATTTCGCAAGCTGAAGCAGATGAAGATCCTGAAATTTATTTGCCAGGATATCAGCCTACTCTTAAGCCAAATCATTTGCAGATTCGTAAGTTAATTGAAGCAGTTAGTGCTTCGAAAAAACCTGTTATTTTAGCTGGAGCAGGTGTATTACATGCAAAAGCAGCGGATCAGTTAAAAGAATATGCGGTTCAACAAGGAATTCCTGTTGTTCACACATTATTAGGATTAGGTGGTTTTCCAGCTGATCACCCATTATTTGTTGGTATGGCAGGAATGCACGGAGAATACGCAGCTAATATGGCCCTTTATGAAACGGATTTACTAATCAGTATCGGTGCTCGTTTTGATGATCGTGTTACAGGAAATTTAAAAACTTTTGCACCGAATGCAACGATTGCACATGTCGATATTGATCCGGCGGAAATTGGTAAAAACGTTCCAACTGCTATTCCGGTTGTAGGCGATGCGAAAGAAACGCTATTAAGTTTAATTAAACAAGATGGCAAGAAAAGCGAATGTGATGAGTGGAAGAAGACTATTTTCAATTGGAAACAAAAGTATCCACTTCATTATGATAGAGAAAGTCAAGATGGTCTGAAACCACAAAAAGTTATTGAATTGCTTCATGAATATACAAATGGTGATGCTATTGTTGTAACGGATGTTGGACAACATCAAATGTGGGCAGCTCAATATTATACATTTAATAAACCTCATGCATGGGTTACATCTGGTGGTCTAGGTACTATGGGCTTTTGTGTTCCAGCTGCAATTGGAGCTCAACTAGCCGAACCAGAAAAGACGGTCGTTGCCATCGTTGGTGATGGAGGATTCCAAATGACATCTCAAGAGCTTGGTGTCATTGCTGAGATGAACCTACCAATCAAGATTATTATTGTAAATAATTATGCACTTGGAATGGTTCGTCAGTGGCAAGAACTATTTTATAAAGAAAGATATTCTCATAGTTTGCTAACTACTCAGCCTTCGTTTGTAAAATTAGCAGATGCATATGGTATTAAAGCCTCTGTAGCTTCTACAACGTCTGAAGCGGAGGAAGTATTAAAAGAAGCTTTTGCAATTCCAGAGCCAGTTTTAATTGATATGAGAGTAGAAAAAATGGAAAAAGTATATCCTATGGTAGCTCCAGGAAAAGGACTACATGAGATGGAGGGATATGAATTATGAGAGGCATTATTACGCTAACGGTTATGAACCGTCCAGGTGTGTTAAATAGAATTACAAATCTTTTTTCTAAAAGAAATTATAATATTGAAAGCATTACTGTTGGCCCTTCTGAGACAGAAGGAATATCCCGTATGACAGTTGTGGTAAATGTGGATCATGAAGCGATTCTTGAGCAAATGACAAAGCAATTAAATAAACAAATTGATGTTATTAAGGTAACTGAGCTAACAAACCAATCAGTAGTTGCTAGAGAACTAGCTTTAATTAAAGTATCTGTATCACCTCAAACTCGTGGAGAAATTTATTCTCTCGTAGAGCCATTTAGAGCGTCAGTCATTGATATTAGTAAGGATAGTTTAGTTATTCAAATAACAGGGGAAACAGAAAAAGTAGAAGCTTTTGTAGAGCTGTTAAAACCATACGGTATTAAAGAAATAGCACGTACTGGAACAACAGCATTTCCTAGAGGAACACAAAAAAGTAATACGAATCCCAATTTCTCAATTGTTTAATAGTTTAAATCATTGCGTTTCTAGCAATGTACTTATATAAAAATTTTTTCATATAAAAAGGAGATTATAATCATGGCAAAAATGTACTATAACGGAGACGCAAATCAATCATATTTACAAGGGAAAACAGTAGCAATCGTAGGATATGGATCACAAGGTCATGCACATGCTCAAAACCTACGCGATAGTGGTGTAAAGGTAGTAATTGGACTTCGTCAAGGTCGTTCATGGAATAAAGCTGTAGAAGATGGATTTGAAGTATATTCAGTAAAAGAAGCTGTTGAACAAGCAGATGTAATCCAAATTCTATTACCTGATGAAATGCAACCTAAAGTTTACAATGAAGAAATTAAACCAGGTCTTACGGCTGGTAAAGCCCTAATGTTTGCACATGGATTTAATATTCATTTTTCTCAAATCGTTCCTCCAAGCGATGTAGATGTATTACTAGTAGCACCAAAAGGTCCAGGACATCTTGTACGTAGAACGTATGAACAAGGTGCAGGTGTACCAGCATTATTTGCTATCTATCAAGATGTAACTGGTGAAGCAAAAGAGTTAGCTCTTTCATATGCATACGGAATCGGTGCACTTCGCGCTGGAGCACTAGAAACAACATTTAAAGAAGAAACAGAAACAGATCTTTTCGGAGAGCAAGCTGTTCTATGTGGTGGATTAACTTCACTAGTAAAAGCAGGTTTCGAAACATTAACAGAGGCTGGATATCAACCAGAATTAGCTTATTTTGAATGTTTACATGAACTGAAACTGATTGTTGATCTGATGTATGAAGGTGGACTAGAAAATATGAGATATTCGATCTCAGATACTGCTCAATGGGGAGATTTTGTTTCAGGACCACGCGTTATTACAGACTCTGTAAAGGCTGAAATGAAAAATGTTTTGACTGATATTCAAGAAGGTCGCTTCGCTAAAGGTTGGATTTTAGAAAACCAAGCTAATCGCCCAGAATTTAATGCGATTGTAAGAAAAGAAAATGAACATCCAATTGAAAAAGTAGGTCGGGAACTTCGTGCTATGATGCCTTTTGTTAAGCAGCAAAAACAGAAAGAGGTGGAGGCAGTTGCGAAAAATTAATATATTTGACACCACTTTACGTGATGGAGAGCAATCACCTGGCGTAAATTTGAATTTTTCGGAAAAATTAGAAATAGCAAAACAATTAGAAAGATTAGGTGTAGATGTTATGGAGGCGGGCTTTCCAGCCGCGTCTCCTGGAGATGCAGCTTCTGTTAAAGAAATTGCTACAGTTATCAAAAATTCATCAGTTACAGGTTTAGCTCGTTCAATTCAGAAAGATATTGATATCGCATGGGATTCCTTAAAAGGAAGTGCCGAACCAAGACTTCACGTGTTTATTGCAACATCACCTATACATCGTCAATATAAACTGTGCATGTCTAAAGAGGAAGTAGTTGAAAATGCTGTAGCAAATGTGAAATATGCAGCTTCAAAATTTCCTATTGTTCAATGGTCAGCTGAAGATGCTAGTAGAACGGAACTAGATTACTTAGCTCATATTGTCGAAAAAGTAATTGTTGCAGGTGCAAAAGTTATTAATATACCAGATACAGTTGGTTTTACAACGCCACTTGAATATGCAAATATCTTTAAATACTTAAGAGAGAACGTGCCTTCTATTGATAAGGTAACTTTATCTACACATTGTCATGATGACCTAGGGATGGCTACAGCTAACTCTATTGCAGCTATTCAAGCGGGTGCAAATCAGGTGGAAGGAACATTTAATGGTATTGGTGAAAGAGCGGGTAATACAGCATTAGAAGAAGTCATTTTGGCTTTATATACAAGAAATGAATATTACCAAGCGACAACTGGTATTACATTAAATGAAATTAAAAGAACGAGTGACCTTATAAGTCGTTTAACAGGTATGGTTGTTCCGGGCAACAAAGCGGTTATAGGAAATAATGCATATGTACATGAATCAGGTATTCATCAAGACGGAGTGTTAAAAGAAAAAACTACTTATGAAATTATTAATCCAGAATTAGTTGGTTTTAATGTGAAGAATATGTTCTTAGGTAAGCATTCTGGTCGTCATGCCTTTAAAACACGTTTAGAAGAGTTAGATCTTCAAGTGAGTGAAGAAGTAGCTAACAAATTGTTTAAAACATTTAAAGAGCTGGCTGATAAAAAGAAAGAAATGACTGATGATGATTTAGTAGCATTAGTACTTGAAGAAAAGCTATCAAATGAAGAGAAGTTCTTTAACTTAGAATCTATTCAAATTCAATACGGAACAAATCAAGTTCCAACAGCTACAGTTACACTTTCGGGTCCAAATAATGAAATCATTCAAGAAGCAGGGACAGGTGCTGGTAGTATCGAAGCCATTTATAATACCCTTGAGAAAAGCATTGAAGATACCGTTGAATTGCTAGATTATCGCATTCAATCTGTGGGAGCTGGTGATGATGCATTAGCTCAAGTCTTTGTAAAAATGAGATATCAAGATATTGAATCAAGTGGTAGAGGATTGGCACAAGACGTACTAGAAGCATCAGCAAAAGCGTATTTAAATGCAGTGAATCGTGTTATCTATTTGAAGGACCGTGACACTGTCAAAATGTAATGTACTATTCAAACAAAGAGGAGATGTTCCGTATGGAGAAAGTAATTACCGTATTGCCGGGTGACGGGATTGGAAAGGAAGTTACGAAGGGAGCTGTTGAAATACTCAAAGCAGTTGCTGAAAGATACGGGCATTCATTTCAGTTTGAATACGGCTTAATTGGTGGAAATGCGATTGATGAAGCGGGTTCACCACTTCCAGATGAGACGTTAGAAACATGTAGAAAAAGTGACGCTATTTTACTAGGAGCAGTTGGTGGTCCAAAATGGGATCATAGTCCTTCCCATTTACGCCCAGAAGTAGGTCTTTTAAAAATTCGGAAAGAGCTTAATTTATATAGTAACTTAAGACCGATTACGTATTATAAAAGCTTAGCGGAGGCTTCACCTTTAAAAAGAGAAATCATTGAAGATGTAGATTTATTAATCGTTCGTGAATTAACAGGCGGTTTATATTTTGGGAAGCCAAGTGAACGGGTTGAGCGTGACGGAAAAGAGGGTGGAGTAGATACTCTTTATTACGAACGTGATGAAATGAAAAGTATTATTACTCTTGCCTTCGAATTAGCTAGTAAGCGTCGTAAAAAAGTAACTTCGGTTGATAAGGCAAATGTATTAACTACTAGTAAGCTGTGGAGAGAAGTAGCAGAAGAAGTTTCTAAGGAATATATTGACGTTGAACTTGAACATATGTTAGTGGACAATGCAGCTATGCAACTGATTCGCAACCCAAAACAATTTGATGTAGTCGTTACAGAAAATATGTTTGGAGATATTCTAAGTGATGAAGCTTCAGTATTAACTGGATCACTAGGAATGCTTCCTTCAGCTAGTCTTTCACATTCAGGATTGCATTTATATGAACCGATTCATGGATCTGCACCAGATATTGCTGGGAAAAACCTTGCAAATCCTTTAGCAACGATTCTTTCAGCAGCTTCAATGCTTCGTTTATCTTTTGGATTAGAGGAAGAAGCACAAGCTGTTGAAAAAGCTGTTAATTCTATTTTAGATTTAGGATATAGAACGAAGGATATTGCATCCACTCGCTCGAAGGTGCTAACTACTGAAGAGATGGTAGCAGAGGTTAAAGCAACCATCCTTGACCATGAAGCAATCTCAAATATTATGAATGCATACTCGTAATAGCATGAACAAATGGAAAGACACGCCGAAATTTGCGCGCGTGTCTTTTCTTACAAATAAAAAGGAAAGATTTCGTTTTTTTAATTAGGAGGGGAATTATGGGTAAGTCCATTATTGGAAAAATATGGGAAAATCATATTGTAAGTAGTGAAGAAAATAAGCCAGATTTACTATATATTGATATGCACTATATTCATGAAGTAACTTCACCGCAAGCCTTTGAAGGAATTCGTGTTAAGGGGAGAAAAGTTCGACGACCAGATAAAGTATTTGCGACGATGGACCATAATGTTCCAACTATTAATAAATATTTTATTCAAGATGAAGTAGCGAAAAGTCAGCTACAAGCATTAGAAAAAAACTGTAAAGAATTTGGCATTACGCTGGCAGATTTAGATAGTCCAGAACAAGGTATTGTACATGTTATTGGACCTGAACTTGGAATTACGAAGCCAGGTATGACAATTGTATGTGGAGATAGTCATACAAGTACTCATGGTGCTTTTGGAGCATTAGCATTCGGTATTGGAACAAGTGAAGTTGAACACGTCTTAGCTACACAAACACTATGGCAAACAAAGCCAAAAACATTAAAGCTTGAAATAAACGGAAAATTAGGATCAGGTGTTGCAGCAAAAGATGTTATTTTGTATGTGATTTCTAAATTTGGTGTGAATTTCGGTACAGGGCATGTTATTGAATATTGCGGCGATGTTATACGTAATCTTTCTATGGAAGAGCGCATGACTATTTGTAACATGAGTATTGAAGGTGGAGCTAGAGCGGGTTTAGTTAGCCCTGATGAGACGACATTCTCATATTTACGTGGCCGTAAATATGTAGCGCGGGGAGCAGATTTTGATAAGTATGTTCAAAAATGGTCTGCATTAGCAAGTGATGAGGATGCAACCTATGACTCAGTTATTACGATAGATGGAGCAGAAATATCACCTATGGTAAGTTGGGGAACAAATCCCGGAATGTGTAGTCCAGTAACGGGCAATGTACCACTTATTACAGAGCAAGCAAATGAAGCTAAACAACAAGAGTTAGATAGAGCTTTATCTTATATGGGATTACAAGAAGGCATGGCTATTACTGACATTGATGTACAACATGTTTTCATTGGTTCATGTACGAATTCCCGAATCGAAGATTTACGTGCAGCTGCAGAAATTGTAAAAGGGAAACAAGTAAACCCTGTTGTTAGAGCTATGGTTGTACCAGGATCGCAAACAGTTAAAAAGCAAGCAGAAGAAGAGGGATTAGCAGATATATTTAAAAACGCTGGATTTGAATGGAGAGAATCAGGTTGTAGTATGTGTTTAAGTATGAATCCTGATGTTGTTCCGGCTGGAGAACACTGTGCTTCAACTTCAAATCGTAACTTTGAAGGACGTCAAGGACAAGGAGCTCGAACTCACCTTGTAAGCCCTGAAATGGCAGCAGCAGCAGCATTATATGGTAAATTCGTTGACATTCGTCAATTGAAAAATTCTGAAGAGCAACCAGCTTTATAGTTCAATCTTATAGGAGGTGCGTTATGGAACCTATCATAAACTTTAATGGAAAAGTAGCTGTTTTAGATCGAGGAAACGTAGATACAGATCAAATTATACCAAAGCAATTTTTAAAAAGAATTGAAAGAACTGGATTTGGTCAATTTTTATTTTTTAATTGGCGCTTTAACGAAGATGGATCAGAAAACGCTGATTTCGAATTAAATAAGCCAGAAGCTCGTGGTGCTAGTATATTAATAGCAGGTGAAAACTTTGGATGCGGCTCTTCACGTGAGCACGCACCATGGTCTCTGTTAGATTATGGATTTAAAATTGTCATCGCAACTTCTTTTGCTGACATATTTCATCAAAATTGCTTAAAAAATGGTATGCTTCCAATTCGTTTAAAAGAAGAAGAGGTTGCTCATTTAATGAAAGTAGCAAAAGATAAACAAGATTATCATCTTGATATCGATCTCCCAAATCAAACAGTAAGTGATCAAAATGGCTTTAAGGCTTCATTTGAAATTCATCCTTATTGGAAAGAGATGCTTGTGAATGGTTGGGACGAGATTTCGATTACTTTACAATATGATGAAAAAATAAAAGAATATGAAAATAAAGTAGATACAGTGTTAATGTAATAATATAGGAAGAAAATAGGTATATATGAATTTTTGATTCATAAATAATACTGTTTCAAAGATAGATCTAGAGTAAAGTGGGTGTCCGATTTGGATGCCTGCTTTTTATTTGTCGTATATTGCAAGACGACAAATAATTGGGATAGAAAAATGTAGAAAGATGAAAGTTTATTAGGAAAAATGCGAAAAAGTATTTTATCTCGTATGTTTAATTATAGATACGAGGGGAAGTACATAAATAACTTCATCAAAGCTTACAGGAGCAGGATTATTTTTCTAATAATTTTGTATTGATGTTTAGAAAATGGTAAACTGATGAAAAATAATAGAAGCATCAAGGCGGAATGAAATATGAAGGAGAAAAAAGAAAGTGCAAAGATTATTCCTTTTCCTGAGTTGGCAAGTAGACTAGTTGATAGAGGAATGGATTTTCTTTTACATAAGAGATTTGCGGAAGCGGCAGACCTTTTGCAGCAAGCCATTGAATTAGAAAAAGAAGATTATAATGCAAGATTTGGTCTAATTGTAGCTTTAGTAGAGTTAAGTAAATATCGAGAGGCAAAAGAGCATTGTCAGTACATACTTCATAGAGGAATAGGAGACTATTCTAAAACAATGGAAATGTATATCATGGTTCTACTTCAGCTTAACGAATACGAAGAGATGGAAGCGACGATAAGTGCTTTGCTTGAAGAAGGTCTTTTACCAGTAGAAAAAGAAGAGCATTTTGAAAATATGCTTGAATTTTGTAAAAGAATGCGTATGGAGCAAAGTGAATTCCCAGTAGATGAATCGGTCATAGAAAAAAGTTTAGAATTGCTACATAAGACACCACAAGAACAATTAATTATTGTTAATCAGCTTAAGGATGATAATATTCGTAAATACTTAGTTGAAATTAAAGAATTTCTCCAATCTCCTGAAGGACATCCACTTATTAAGACGTTACTACTAATCGCTCTAAGTGATCAAGAAATACAAGATGAATGTGTCATTGTTAAGTTTTCGAAAGAAACTACTATTATTCCATCAGGAATAGAATTTATTCATAATCGTGATTACTATCGAAACATTGAAGAATTACTAGATAAGTGTTTGGAACAAAAAAACCCATCATTGTTTGAATTAGCAAGACATTTATTAGAAAGACATCAGCTGGTTTTATACCCGTTTGAACCAATGGAATGCTATGAAAGTTGGGCTGCAGCTTATCATATACTTGCCGAACAATATCAGGGAATAGAATCCAATGAAGATGAAATACTAGACAATTACCACGCAATAGAAACAAAAGTAATGGAAGTACTTCAATTCATCCATAAATTAGAAGAAATATCTTCTATATAATATTTAAGCTTAAGCTGTTGAAAGACAGTAAAGCTGTGATATAATGAAATGGTTGTAATAATATAGTTACGAAAAATCCCATCATTTGTAAGATGAAAAGGATGTAAACAAGACTGTTTTAGCACTATGAAACAAGCTTGTCTTATAATGAATAAGTTTTAATAACTATTAATAGATGTTTTGGAGGGAAATAGATGTCTGTAAAATTAGAAAGATTAGAAGAGAACCGCGTGGTTCTAACTATTGAAGTAGAAGCAGATAAAGTGAACAAAGGCTTAGACGCTGCTTTTAATAAGGTTGTAAAACAAATTAACGTTCCAGGATTCCGTAAAGGAAAAATGCCACGTCAATTGTTTGAAAAACGTTTTGGTGTAGAATCATTATACCAAGATGCTTTAGACTTCATTCTTCCAGACGCTTATGCATCTGCAGTTGAAGAAGCAGAAATTAACCCAGTAGATCGTCCAGAAATCGACGTTGAGAAAATGGAAAAAGGCGAAACTTTAGTTTTCAAAGCTACTGTTACAGTTAAACCAGAAGTAAAACTTGGTGATTACAAAGGTTTAGAAGTAGAAGCAGTAAATACTGAAGTTACTGAAGAAGATGTAAACAATGAATTAACTCGTATGCAAGAGCGTTTTGCTGAGCTTGTTGTAAAAGAAGAAGGCAAAGCTGAAAACGGTGATACAGTTGTTATCGATTTTGAAGGATTTGTTGACGGAGAAGCTTTTGAAGGTGGAAAAGCTGAAAACTATTCTTTAGAACTAGGTTCAAATTCTTTCATTCCTGGTTTCGAAGATCAAGTTGTTGGTCTTGAAGCAGGACAAGAAAAAGACGTAGAAGTTTCTTTCCCAGAAGAATACCATGCAGCTGAACTTGCAGGAAAACCTGCTGTATTCAAAGTGAAAGTTCATGAAATTAAAACAAAACAACTTCCTGAGCTTGATGATGAGTTTGCAAAAGATGCTGACGAAGAAGTGGAAACACTTGCAGAACTTAAAGAAAAAACTCAAAAATCTCTTGAAGATAGCAAAAAACACGAAGCTGAACACAAAGTACGTGATGCAGTAGTTGAAAAAGCAGCTGAAAATGCTGAAATCAACGTTCCTGAAGTAATGGTTGAAAGCGAAGTTGATCGCATGCTTCAAGAATTCGAACAACGCCTATCTATGCAAGGTATGAACTTAGACCTATACTTCCAATTCTCTGGTCAAGACGAAGCTGCTTTAAAAGGACAAATGAAAGAAGATGCTGAAAAGCGTGTTCGTGTAAATCTTGTTCTTGAAGCTATCGTTGAAGCTGAGAAAATTGAAGCTTCAGAAGAAGAAATTGAAGCTGAAATTGGAAAAATGGCAGAAATGTACAAAATGTCAGTAGAAGATATTAAAAAAGCTTTAGGTGGTTCAGATGCATTAAAATCTGATATTACTTTCCGTAAAGCTATCGACTTCTTAGTAGATAACAGCAAACAAGCTTAATTTCTTCTAAACATATATAGTCTCAAAATACAAAACAAGGCGCGAGATGATCGTGCCTTGTTTTGTATAATCTATGTATGCTTTTCTTTGTTTTTGAATAATTTGAATACTAGGAAGAAAAAATAAAAAATTTATAATTACAAGTATCTTTATTGATTTTTTATTATAATAAGTGTAGATTATTTTTAATAAAGTTAATACATAATTTTAACTGGAAGTTTGATTCAATTTTGAACTGGGCATTATACATATGTGGAAGAAAATTAGGTTTACCTATTCTCTGTGAAAAAGCATATAATTTTTCATGAAACTGGTTAAAATGATACAATGCAATTCACATAGAATATAGATTATACATAATGATGTTTTCGTTATTCTAGCTAATTGTTCAGTGAGAGTGACAATTAGATTAATTATGAAGGGGTGAAGAAATTGTTTAAATTTAATGATGAAAAAGGACATTTAAAATGTTCTTTTTGTGGAAAAACGCAGGAACAAGTTCGTAAGCTTGTAGCTGGACCTGGCGTATATATTTGTGATGAATGTATCGAATTATGTACTGAAATCGTTGAAGAAGAATTAGGTACAGAAGAAGAAGTAGAATTTAAAGATGTTCCAAAGCCTCAGGAGATTAGAGAAATTCTAGATGAGTATGTAATTGGACAAAATCAAGCTAAAAAATCTTTAGCGGTAGCCGTATATAATCATTACAAACGAATTAATTCTAACAGTAAGATTGATGAAGTTGAACTTTCAAAAAGTAATATTTGTTTAATTGGACCTACAGGTAGTGGTAAAACATTATTGGCTCAAACATTAGCACGTCTATTGAATGTACCTTTCGCTATTGCGGATGCAACTTCTTTAACAGAAGCTGGTTATGTAGGTGAAGATGTAGAAAATATCCTTTTGAAGCTGATCCAAGCAGCGGATTATGATGTTGAAAAAGCAGAAAAAGGTATTATTTACATCGATGAAATTGATAAGGTTGCTCGTAAGTCAGAGAATCCATCTATTACTCGTGATGTTTCTGGTGAAGGAGTACAACAAGCATTACTAAAAATTCTAGAGGGCACAGTAGCTAGTGTACCACCACAAGGTGGAAGAAAGCATCCTCATCAAGAATTTATTCAAATCGATACAACAAATATTCTCTTTATTTGTGGCGGAGCTTTTGATGGAATCGAACCAATTATTAAACGTCGTTTAGGACAAAAAGTAATTGGATTTGGATCTGATAATAAAAAAGTTGATATAGCTGATAAAGATTTATTATCAAAAGTATTACCTGAAGATTTATTGCGCTTTGGGTTAATTCCGGAATTTATCGGTCGTCTTCCTGTAATTGCAAACCTTGAGCAGCTTGATGAATCGGCTTTAATTGAAATTCTAACAAAGCCTAAAAATGCGCTTGTGAAGCAATATCAAAAAATGCTTGAGCTAGATGATGTTGAATTAGAATTTGAAGAGAGTGCGTTAGTGGAGATTGCTAAAAAAGCAATTGAAAGAAAAACAGGTGCGCGTGGTCTTCGTTCCATTATTGAAGGGATTATGCTTGATTTAATGTTCGAGCTACCATCACGCGATGATGTACAAAAATGTATTATAACAGGTGAAACAGTTTCTGATACTAAAGCGCATAAATTAGTGCTTAAAGATGGTACAATTATTCCTGAAGAAGAAACAAAAACTTCAGCATAATATAAGCAAACGTAACAGGTCCTTTTTGGTCCATTTCGTATGAATAATGAAACCGCTAATCCAATTTTGGTTAGCGGTTTTTGTCGTTCTGTAAAAATGCAGTTACATACTACTAATATATATGATCGATTTTAATAGCTATTTTTCAAACTCATAAATGAATAAAATAATCCAAAAAATGGATTGTTCTTTACGCTAAGGGGTTAATATTTCCGATAAAAGGAGATACTTAAATGTATGAACTAACTTGGTGTATTATGGAGGGAAGATCATGAGTTGGATGAATATAATCGTTATCATACAGCTTTTTTTCGGGATTGTAATCGGGATGTATTTTCTTAATTTATTACGAGGACAAAGAGCTAATAAAGTGACAATAGATCGTGAATCACGAAAAGAGATGGAGCAACTAAGGAAAATGAGATCTATTAGATTATCTGAGCCGCTTGCAGAGAGAGTTCGTCCTTCTTCCTTTAAAGAGGTTATTGGTCAAGAAGATGGTATAAAAGCTTTAAAGGCTGCTCTATGTGGACCAAATCCTCAACATGTTATTATTTACGGTCCTCCGGGTATTGGGAAGACCGCAGCAGCTCGACTAGTATTAGATTTTGCTAAAAAGAATAAGAACTCACCGTTTCAATATTCTTCTGTCTTTGTTGAACTAGATGCAACAACTGCAAGATTTGATGAAAGAGGTATTGCAGATCCTTTAATAGGGTCCGTTCATGATCCTATTTATCAAGGAGCAGGAGCAATGGGGCAAGCTGGTATCCCTCAGCCAAAACAGGGAGCCGTTTCAAATGCCCATGGAGGAATTCTATTTATTGACGAAATAGGTGAGTTGCATCCTATCCAAATGAATAAGTTATTAAAGGTACTAGAAGATCGAAAAGTTCATTTTGAAAGTGCTTATTACTCTGAGGAAAATCAACAGATTCCTGTACATATTCATGACATTTTTAAAAACGGATTGCCAGCTGATTTTCGTTTAATAGGTGCGACAACTAGAACACCTAATGAAATACCACCGGCTATCCGCTCAAGATGTATGGAAGTTTTTTTTCGTGAATTAGAACAAGATGAAGTGGTGACAGTTGCGAAAAATGCTGCAAATAAAGTGGGGTTGAAAGCTAGTGAAGAAGGGCTACAGTTCCTAGCTCGATATGCTAGAAATGGAAGAGAAGCTGTCAATATGATTCAAATTGCAGCAGGTTTAGCTATTTCGGAAAATCGTAAAGAATTGAAGGAAGAAGAAATTGAATGGATCGTCCAAAGTAGTCAATTAAGTCCTAGAATGGATAAAAAAATAAGTTTGCATCCCAAAATTGGCCTAATCAATGGGCTAGCGGTATATGGACCAAATAGCGGCGCTCTTCTTGAAATTGAAGTGACGGTAATCCCTACTAAAGAAAAAGGTACAATTACAACTACTGGTATTGTCGAAGAAGAGAGCATTGGTGGAAGTGGTAAATCAATACGGAGAAAAAGTATGGCACGTGGTTCAATTGAAAATGTTGTAACGGTGTTAAGAAGCATGGGAGTACCAGCGGATCAATTTGATATTCATGTGAATTTTCCTGGAGGTATTCCTATAGATGGACCTTCTGCTGGAATTGCTATGGCTATTGGCATTTATTCAGCAATTTATAAAATACCGATTGATAATACTGTAGCAATGACTGGTGAAATCAGTATTCATGGTGAGGTTAAACCAATTGGAGGAATCTATCCAAAAGTTAAAGCAGCCTTGCAAGCCGGAGTAAAAACAGTTATTATACCTCGCGAGAATATGCAAAGTATGTTAAAGGAATTCACGGAACTGAATATTATTCCAGTGACTCATTTCTCTGAAGTTATACAACACACGTTAAAAAAAGACCTACCTATACAAGAATTTGTAAAAGATATAGATATTGTACAGAAAGAAAACTTACTTTGAGTGAAACGTAGTGTTTATAACATAACAGTATGATTTAACCTATTCGTACACATAATATGTATAAAGCACAAGGGCGATAAAAAAGTGATGAAAATGGCTTTTTTATCAGCCCGATTTTTGTGTTTAAATGAAGGGAAAATACAAATAGAAAGCAGAAATGGTAACTAATAGACACTAGCTATTAAATACGATAAAATGACTTAAAGACTGATAGAGCAATACATGCTAATTTACATAATTTGTGGAGGTGTTAGACATGGCTAATACGAATGAAATCATCGTTCCCCTCCTTCCGTTACGAGGACTGATTGTTTACCCTACTATGGTACTTCATTTAGATGTCGGAAGGGATAAGTCCATCCAAGCATTAGAAAAAGCAATGGTTGAAGATCATTTGATTTTTCTAACAACTCAAATTGATACTTCAACACAAGATCCTGATGAAGATGATATATATAAAATGGGTACATTAACGAAAGTGAAGCAAATGCTGAAACTTCCGAATGGGACGATACGTGTTTTAGTAGAAGGTTTGAAAAGAGCTGAAATAATTTCAGTGAATGATCGAGATACTTATTTAGAAGCCTCTTTAAAAACGTTCGATGATTCAGAAGAAAAGGACGCAGAGCATCAAGCGTTAATGAGAACTTTATTGGGTTCATTTAAGCAATACATAAAAATGTCTAAGAAAAATAATAATGATATGTATGCATCTACAGCTGATATAGAGGAGCCGGGTCGTTTAGCTGATATTGTTGCTTCTCATCTTCCTTTGGAATTAAAAGGAAAACAAGAAGTGTTAGAAGCGGTAGATATTAAAGAACGTTTAGCAATCGTTATTGCTTTTATAAACAATGAAAGTGAAATCTTACAATTAGAGAAGAAGATTGGTGAACGAGTAAAACGTTCGATGGAAAGAACGCAAAAAGAATACTATTTACGTGAACAAATGAAGGCTATTCAAAAAGAACTGGGAGATAAAGAAGGTAAAACTGGAGAAATTGCAGTTTTAACTGAAAAAATTGAACAAGCTAAAATGCCTGAACACGTTGAAAAAGTGGCATTTAAAGAATTAGATCGTTATGAAAAAGTGCCGTCAAGCTCTGCAGAAAGTTCTGTTATTAGAAATTATATTGATTGGCTTATCGCTTTACCTTGGTCTCAATCAACGAAGGATGACCATAATCTAGCAAAAGCAGAAAGAATCTTAAATAAAGAACATTTTGGGCTTGAGAAAGTGAAAGAACGTGTATTAGAGTACTTGGCCGTTAAGCAATTAACAAAATCTTTAAGAGGTCCAATTCTTTGTTTAGCTGGCCCTCCTGGTGTAGGGAAAACAAGCTTGGCTAAATCGATTGCTTCGTCATTGAATCGTAATTTTGTTCGTGTATCATTAGGTGGGGTACGTGATGAATCAGAGATAAGAGGTCATCGACGTACTTATGTGGGCGCGATGCCGGGTAGAATTATTCAAGGAATGAAAAAAGCTGGCACAATTAATCCAGTGTTTTTATTAGATGAAATTGATAAAATGTCCAATGATTTTAGAGGAGATCCTTCGTCAGCTATGCTTGAGGTTCTTGATCCAGAACAAAATCATAATTTCAGCGATCATTACATTGAAGAAACGTATGATTTATCCAATGTAATGTTTATAGCAACTGCCAATAATCTTTCAACGATTCCGGGTCCTCTAAGAGATAGAATGGAGATCATTACACTTGCAGGCTATACGGAATATGAGAAATTGCATATCGCTAAAGAACATTTATTGCCTAAGCAAATTGAAGAAAACGGATTAAAGAAAACTCAGCTTCAATTAAAGGATGAAGCATTCATGGATATCATCCGCTATTATACACGTGAAGCAGGAGTTCGTAGCTTAGAAAGACAACTAGCTAGTATTTGTCGTAAATCTGCTAAAATTATTGTAGCTGGTGAGAAGAAAAGAGTGATTGTTAACTCTAAAAACCTAGAGGAATTTTTAGGTAAAAAGAGATTTTTCTATGGACAAGCTGAAAAAGATGATACAGTAGGAGTTGCAACTGGTCTTGCTTATACAACGGTAGGTGGAGACACTTTGCAAATTGAAGTATCATTGTCAGCAGGAAAAGGTAAGCTATCCTTAACAGGTAAGCTTGGTGATGTAATGAAAGAATCAGCTCAAATAGCTTTAACTTGTGTACGTTCAAAAGCTAAAGAGTTAGGTATTAATGAAGATTTTCATGAAAAATATGATATTCATATCCATGTTCCAGAGGGAGCTGTTCCAAAGGATGGACCTTCAGCTGGTATTACGATTGCTACTGCTATTGTGTCTGCCTTATCTGGAAAAGCCATTCGTAAGGAAGTGGGTATGACGGGAGAAATTACATTAAGAGGTAGAGTTCTTCCGATAGGTGGATTGAAAGAGAAAACATTAAGCGCACATAGAGCTGGTTTGACTACCATCATTATTCCTAAAGACAACGAAAAAGACATCGATGAGATTCCGGAAAGTATTCGTAAAGAATTAAGCTTTCACCCAGTCTCAAGCTTCGATGAGGTATTAGAGATTGCATTGGTAGGTGGAAAATAAATGAAGGTTACAAGCGCAGAGATTGTTATGAGCGCTGTTCGAAAAGAGCAATATCCAGAAGGAGATTTACCTGAATTTGCATTAGCAGGTCGTTCGAATGTAGGGAAATCCTCTTTTATTAATAAAATGCTAAATCGAAAAAGTTTAGCGAGAACATCTTCAAAGCCAGGCAAAACACAAACATTAAACTTTTTTATCATTAATGAAATGTTTTATTTTGTTGATGTTCCTGGCTATGGATTTGCTAAAGTGTCAAAATCAGAACGAGCAGCTTGGGGAAAAATGACTGAAACATATCTGACTTCAAGAGAACAGCTGAAATCTGCATTACTTATTGTAGATTTACGTCATCCACCAACAAAAGATGATGTTATGATGTATGATTTCTTTAAACATTACGATATTCCTTGTATTGTTATTGCAACAAAGGCGGATAAGATTCCGAAAGGTAAATGGCAAAAACATTTAAAAGTAACAAAAGAGACATTGCAACTTGAAAAAGGGGATGAGATTATTCTCTTCTCTTCTGAAACTGGACAAGGTAAAGATCAGGCGTGGAATGCGTTACAAGCACGAATGAAAGAGACAGACTAAGG
>NZ_CAPG01000051.1:0-67916 GCF_000321185.1 Bacillus sp. AP8 | reverse complement strand
AGGGGTGCTTTGACTCTTGCGCCTTCCACTCTCATCGATCTAAGAACTTATTAAAAAAAGCAATCTTTTTAAAAAGTTACCTTAGTGAATGAGTGAAAAGAGAGATTTACGAAGATATCGCGTATTTTTCTTTAGCATCAATAGTATTCTTTAACAAAGCTCTTAAAAATACTTTTTTCTATGCTGATGTTTGAACCTTAACAAAGAAATACCTTGGTGGAAATTCGTAAAACTCCTATGTAAGAAGTAAGAAATATCATGAATAACAATGAAATTTGACGTAGTTTTAAATGCTATTAATTTCTCTGTTTATATGGCTTTTTATCTAAAGATTCTAGTGATGATTTTACAAAAAATGGATTATAATAGAAGGAGGAAGTCTGGCTCTTTATAAGTTTATATTATATTTGTTTATAAGTTTATATTATCTTTAAAAAATTATATATTTACAATGTTTTTATGTTCAATAAGGTAACTAACGTGTTTCACTAATGATTGGAAGTTACTGAATGTAACTTAGAGTAGAATTAAAACCCATAAAACTATATTATTATAATTGTTGTGAATTACTGAACTTTTCTAAAAAAATATTAAATTTAAATAATTTAAGAGCTTTTGATTTTCAAAAATATATTTTTTGTTTATAATGTTATTTGAAAGCGTAACCTTTTTCATTTTTTAATTTTAATTTTTGGAATATTATATCTTGTTGACAAAAAAAATGAACTTTTGCTGAGCGAATGAGCATTCGCTCAATTACGTATGTTTATAGAATGCTAGCAAAGGGAAAATAATAATAGTCAATTGGTAAAAGGGGAAAGAGAGATATTTCTTAAAACGTTTTCACTCCAAGAAATATGGATCTAGGGTATCCATCTTGATGAACAGGTAATTATCCATGACTTGTTCATTATATTTTCACTTTTTCATGGATAAAGGGGAATTAATAGAAAAGGAGAGATTCTGTATGACAGTAACAAGAGGTCTCGAAGGAATTGTTGCAACAACTTCATCAATTAGCTCAATTATTGATGATACGCTAACTTACGTTGGTTACAATATTGATGATTTAGCGGTTAACGCTTCATTTGAGGAAGTTATTTATCTTTTATGGCACCGTAGATTACCAAATAAAGCTGAATTAGAAGATTTAACAATTCAACTAGCTAATAATATGGAGCTACCAAAAGAGATTATTGAATACTTTAGCAAGTATGATATTAAAAACGTACATCCGATGACAGCATTACGTACAGCTGTTTCTCAATTAGGCCTATATGATGAGGAATCAGAGGTAATGGAAGAATCAGCCAACTATCGAAAAGCAATCCGCCTACAAGCAAAAATCCCTACAATTGTTACAGCGTTTTCAAGAGTGAGAAAAGGATTAGAACCTGTAGCACCGCGTAAAGATTTAAGTTTCGCAGCTAATTTTTTATATATGATGAGCGGTAAAGAACCGTCTGAAATTGAAGTTGAAGCTTTCAATAAGGCACTTGTACTTCATGCAGATCACGAATTAAATGCATCTACATTTACTGCACGTGTATGCGTAGCTACTTTATCAGATGTTTATTCAGGAGTTACAGCAGCAATTGGAGCATTAAAAGGCCCTCTACATGGTGGAGCAAATGAAGCAGTTATGAAAATGCTGACAGAAATTGGATCTGTAGAAAATGTAGAATCATATATTAACAATAAACTTGACAATAAAGAGAAAATCATGGGATTTGGACATCGAGTTTATCGCAATGGGGACCCACGTGCTAAACACTTAAAAGTAATGTCTGAAAAACTTACTAAGTTAACTGGACAACCAGAATTCTATGAAATGTCAGTAAAAATCGAAGAATTAGTTACTTCTAAAAAACCATTGCCACCAAATGTTGACTTCTATTCAGCATCTGTTTACCATAGTTTAGGTGTTGATCATGATTTAATGACACCAATTTTTGCTGTTAGTCGTACTTCTGGATGGTTAGCTCATATTCTAGAACAATATGATAATAATCGCCTAATTCGTCCTAGAGCAGAATATGTGGGACCAGGAATGCAATCTTACGTACCAATAGAAGAGAGATAATACGGGCGTAATTTTCAAAATATATATTATATATAATATATTAATAATATTTTAAAAAGGTTAGGGGTTGGTTCTTTTACACCAACCCACTAACCTTTGATAATGAGTATGGAGGGAAAAGTATGAGTCAGGGAGAAAAAATCTTAGTACAAAACGGGGAATTACAAGTTCCTAATAATCCAGTAGTTCCATTTATCGAAGGTGATGGAATTGGTCCAGATATTTGGGCTGCAGCAGTAAGAGTGTTAGATGCAGCTGTTGAAAAAGCATACAATGGAGAAAAGAAAATTGTATGGAAAGAAGTTTTAGCTGGACAAAAAGCATTTGACCAAACTGGCGAATGGCTTCCACAAGAAACTCTTGATGTAATTAATGAATACTTAATCGCAATTAAAGGACCTCTTACAACTCCAATCGGTGGCGGAATTCGTTCATTAAACGTTGCATTACGTCAACAATTAGATTTATTCGTATGCTTACGTCCAGTACGTTATTTCGAAGGTGTTCCATCTCCAGTTAAACGTCCTGAAGATACTGATATGGTTATTTTCCGTGAAAATACTGAAGATATCTATGCTGGTATTGAATATGCAAAAGGATCTGACGAAGCAAAAAAAATAATTGAATTCTTACAAAATGAATTTGGTGTAAATAAAATTCGTTTCCCTGAAACTTCAGGAATCGGTATTAAACCAATCTCTGAAGAAGGTACAAAACGTCTAGTGCGTGCTGCAATTAACTATGCAATCAAAGAAGGACGTAAATCTGTAACACTTGTTCATAAAGGTAATATTATGAAATTCACTGAAGGTGCATTCAAAAACTGGGGCTATGAAGTGGCAGAAACTGAATTCGCTGATAAAGTGTTCACATGGAATCAATATGATAAAATTAAAGAAGCTGAAGGTACAGAAGCTGCTAACAAAGCACAAGCTGCTGCCGAAGCTGAAGGAAAAATTATTGTAAAAGATTCTATTGCTGATATTTTCTTGCAACAAATTTTAACTCGTCCAAAAGAGTTTGATGTTGTTGCTACAATGAACTTAAATGGAGATTACATTTCTGATGCACTTGCTGCTCAAGTTGGTGGAATCGGTATTGCTCCAGGAGCAAACATTAACTATGAAACTGGACATGCTATTTTCGAAGCTACTCATGGTACTGCTCCAAAATATGCTGGACTAGATAAAGTTAACCCTTCATCTGTTCTTTTATCTGGTGTGCTTTTACTTGAACACCTTGGTTGGAACGAAGCTGCAAATAGCATTACAGCTTCAGTAGAAAAAACAATTGCTTCTAAAGTTGTTACTTACGACTTTGCACGTTTAATGGAAGGGGCAACAGAAGTTAAATGTTCTGAGTTTGCAGATGAGTTAATTAAAAACTTATAAGATTTATTTGAAAGAAGAGGTTGAGATCTACTCAACCTCTTTTTTTACATTTTTTTATAATGTCTATTACCCATTGTTAAAAGAGGCTGAGATCTACTCGACCTCTTTTGCTTTACATATTTTTATAACTTATAATACTATAGGTAAAAAGAGGTTATGTTTAATTAAGTTTCTTGATTTTACATATTTTTCAAAATGTATAATACCTATAGGTAAAAAGAGGATGTGTTATTACTCAATCTCTTAGCCATACATATTTCTTAATCAAAAAGGGGGAGACAATAATAATGTCACGTAAAAAAGTTTCTGTAATCGGTGGAGGCTTCACTGGAGCAACAACAGCATTTTTCTTAGCGCAAAAAGAATTAGCGGATGTAGTATTAGTTGATATTCAACCAATGGAAAATCCTACAAAAGGGAAAGCTCTAGATATGTTTGAAGCTAGTCCAGTACAAGGTTTTGATGCAAAAGTAATTGGTACTTCAAATTATGAGGATACAAAAGATTCAGATATCGTTATTATTACAGCTGGTATCGCACGTAAACCAGGTATGAGTCGTGATGACTTAGTTCAAACAAACCAAAAAGTCATGAAGGCTGTAACAAAAGATATTGTTAAATATTCTCCGAATTGTACGATCATCGTATTAACAAACCCTGTTGATGCTATGACGTATACTGTATATAAAGAATCAGGTTTCCCTAAAAACCGTGTTATCGGTCAATCAGGTGTACTAGATACGGCTCGTTTCCGTTCATTTATTGCTGAAGAATTAAATATTTCTGTAAAAGACATCACTGGTTTTGTTCTTGGAGGACATGGTGATGACATGGTTCCTTTAGTAAGATATTCATATGCTGGTGGAATTCCTTTAGAAACATTAATCCCTGCAGATCGTCTTGAACAAATCGTCGATCGTACTCGTAAAGGGGGAGCTGAAATCGTAAACCTTTTAGGTAATGGTAGTGCATATTATGCCCCAGCAGCTGCGCTAGTTGAAATGGCAGAAGCAATCCTGAAAGATCAGCGTCGCATTCTTCCTTCAATCGCATACTTAGAAGGGGAATATGGTTTAGATGGTATTTATCTTGGAGTTCCAACAGTGCTTGGAGCTGGTGGTATTGAAAAAGTTATCGAATTAGAATTAACAGAAGATGAAAAAGCAGCTTTAGCTAAATCTGCTGAATCAGTTAAAAATGTTATGAACGTTTTAGCGTAAAAATTATATAAACAAGTAATGTAAAGGGGCTTTCTGAAAAGTGATTTATTATCATTTTTCAGAGGCCCCTAAGCTCTATGATATCTACAGTTTTTATGGATTCGATTTGTATAAGTGTATTAGCGCTTTGTCCTGTGCATCACTTTATTTTACTCTTTGCTCTGAGATAAGGAAGGGTATGAAAGTCGCATAAAATCTAAAAGGTTGTCCATTCACATTTTGAGGGAAACTGGTGAAGTCCTAACATGAGTCTTTGTTAGTACATTTTGTATGTTATTATCTTTGGAGTTATGGGATTTTTCCTGGAATTTATTGGGTTAATAAGAAACTTTTTAACCAGTTATAAGTATTGTTGTTGTCGAATGACAATAATTCCATTAACATAATGAGTATATATGGATGCTTCGTAGAGAAGAAATCATAATAGTATTACATGATATGGATGAAAATGGGGTCTTTTCTTTCATTTTAGGGGTTAATACGTATTCAGGAGGAAGTTATGTCAAAAAAAGTTCTTGTAGTTGATGATGAGCAATCTATACTTACATTGCTGCAATATAACCTAGAACAAGCGGGTTTTGAAGTAATAACAGCAGCAGATGGAGAAGAAGCTATTTCAATGGCGGAGGCTGAAAATCCAAATTTAATTGTCTTGGATTTAATGCTTCCGAAACTAGATGGGATTGAAGTGTGTAAATTACTACGGCAACGAAAGATGAATGTGCCTATTTTAATGTTAACAGCGAAGGACGATGAATTAGATAAAATTCTTGGTTTAGAATTAGGTGCGGACGATTACATGACAAAGCCGTTTAGTCCAAGAGAAGTAGTTGCTCGTGTGAAAGCTATTTTAAGACGAGCGAACATCCCAAAAGAAAGCACTGAAGAAGATGATGATGGGGATGCTATTAAAATAGTTGATTTAGTTATTTTTCCTGAGAAATATGAAACGTATTTTAAAAATAATAAACTAGAATTAACTCCTAAAGAATTTGAATTGTTATTATATTTAGCGAAACATAAAGGAAGAGTTCATACTCGAGATCAATTATTGAGTACAGTTTGGAATTATGATTTTGCTGGTGATACAAGGATTGTTGATGTGCATATTAGCCATTTGAGAGAGAAGATAGAAGAGGATACGAGAAAACCAAAATATATAAAGACTATAAGAGGTCTTGGTTATAAATTTGAGGAGCCTAAGGATAGATGATTAAGTTTCGTTCGAAGCTTTTACTTGCCATAGTAGCCTTTACGGCTGTCTCAATGGTTGGATTAGGCGTCTTATTGGTACAGCTTTTTGGAAATTATAATTATGAACATTATGAGAATCATTTAAAACGTCAATTGCATTCTATTACAGATTATATGGAGAATAATGGAGGTATCTCTGCCTTTACTGGTAGTGATGATACTGACATGACAGCAGCTTTAAAATTAGTGGATGACGATTTAGCAATTATATCAAATGACGGCAAAGTCATTTATTTATCAGGAACTCCTCAAGGATTACCATTAAATAGACATAAACAGATACTAGAAAGTATCGCTCAAGAAGGAAAAGAGGGTCATAGAGAGATAAGCGGTGGGTTTAATGTTCATTATTTTTGGTCTCCTATAAAGATAGAAAATGGTACGACGGAAGGTTATGTTGTCCTATCAAACCAATTTGACGAAATGAAAGAGCTGAACTATAAGTCGTGGCTCATACTTTTGGGTGTGGTTGCATTTTCTTTAATTATTGTCAGTATTATTGCTGGGAAGATTGCTTCCAGATTTACTAAGCCTATCGAAGCTGCAACTGATACTGCAATAGAGCTGGCGAAAGGTAATTATCGTGCTCGAACATATGAAAATCCGACAGATGAAACGAAGCTATTAAGTGCCTCTATTAATATATTGGCGAGAAATCTTCAAGAGATGGAAACGTCAAGAGAGATGGAGCAAGATCGTTTATTTACACTTATCGAAAATATAGGTAGTGGTGTTTTGCTGATAGATAGCAAAGGATCTATTACGTTAATGAACAAAACATATAAACAATTGTTTAATGTATCGTCTTCGGATCTTTTATATCATTTGTATTATGAAGCGATTCCTTTTAAAGAAGTAATCTTGCTTATTGAAGAGATTTTTATGACAGAAAAAAGCGTGAAAAAACAAATGATGCTTTCTTTAACTATAGAAAGAAAAAATTTCGAGGTATATGGAGCTCCTATTATTAGCCATAGTGATGAATGGAAAGGAATTGTTCTTGTTTTTCATGATATTACGGAATTGAAGAAATTAGAGCTGATGCGGCAGGATTTTGTTGCTAATGTTTCTCATGAATTGAGAACTCCCATTACGTCAATTAAAGGTTTTTCAGAAACATTATTAGATGGTGATTTAAAAGACGAAAGAACGATGAGAGATTTTCTAACGATTATTTTAAATGAAAGTGATCGCCTGCAAGCGTTGATTCAGGAGCTTCTTGAACTTTCTAAAATTGAAAAGCAAGAATTTGTGTTAAATATATCGAAGCTTGATCTCAATGCATTATTGACAGAAACGGCAGCTATGTTTACAAGGAAAGCTGAGAAAAAAGGTATTTCATTACAAATTCAACTAGCTTCTCATCCTGTTATTATCAATGCAGATCCATACCGAATAAAGCAAGTATTAATCAATCTTATAAGTAATGCACTAAATTATACTCCTGCTGAAGGGAAAGTAGAGGTTTTGATTAGGGATAATGAAAAATATGCCTATGTTGAAGTGAAAGATACCGGGATTGGCATCGATAAGAAAGAAATTCCTCGTATTTTTGAAAGGTTTTACCGTGTAGACCGAGCCAGAAGTAGAAATTCTGGAGGAACGGGTCTTGGTTTAGCTATTGTTAAGCATTTAATAGAAGCTCATAAAGGGGAACTAGAAGTTATTAGTGAACCAGGAATAGGTACTAATTTTATCATTAAGCTAAGAAAATGAAACGACTATTGAACTTAACATAAACTTAACATTGGATTTATTTTTGCTTTACATCAAATGCCTATACTTGTAATTGAAGAACCCCTTCATCCAAGAAGATTTCAAAAGGCAAGGACATGACCCGTCCTTGCCTTTTGCCGTTTTAACTGTTAATTCCACAACTTTTATTTCAAACTTTTTTTAAAAGAAAATGGTGTTTGAATTGAGACTGTACCGAAAAAACTCTAAATTGTAAAAAAGTTAGTGAGCTGATTTTTATTTGTTCCTGAGAACGTGCTAAAATAGAAGGAAGTTAGTGATTTTAATGGGTCTTAAAAGTTAGCTAATTATATTTTTTTATAAGACAATGATTTTATATGTTTACAATAATGTCGCCTTGTTTTAATGTGATTACACTACTCTAAAATATCTACAATTAGACTCTTTACATAGAAATTATAATAAATCTAGGAGGTCACATTTTTGAAGAAAAAATTAGTATTAATTGATGGAAATAGTATAGCTTATAGAGCTTTTTTTGCACTGCCTTTATTGAATAATGACAAAGGCGTACATACTAATGCAATTTATGGTTTTACGATGATGCTAAATAAGATGTTAGATGATGAAAAACCTACTCATATACTTGTTGCATTTGATGCAGGAAAAACAACATTTAGACATGAGACGTATAAGGAATATAAGGGTGGTCGCCAAAAAACACCTCCTGAATTGTCAGAACAATTTCCTTTTATTCGTGAATTATTGGACGCTTATGGAATATGTCGTTATGAATTACCTAACTATGAAGCAGATGACATTATCGGAACGTTATCTTTAGCCGCTGAGAAAGAAGACTATGAAATAAAAGTTATTTCTGGCGATAAAGATTTAACGCAATTGGCTTCTGATTTAACAACGGTAAACATTACACGTAAGGGAATAACGGATATTGAAGAATATACACCTGCACATATTCAAGAGAAATATGGATTAACTCCTGACAAGATTATTGATATGAAAGGACTAATGGGTGATACTTCAGATAACATTCCTGGAGTTCCAGGTGTCGGTGAGAAAACAGCTTTGAAACTACTTCATCAGTTTGGAACTGTAGAAAACGTTTTGGAATCAATTAATGAAGTAAGTGGTAAGAAATTAAAAGAGAAACTAGAAGACAATAAGGATTTAGCTCTTCTATCTAAAAAGCTAGCCACGATTACAAGAGAGGCACCAGTTGAAATTAGCTTAGATGATATTGCCTATAAAGGGTGCGATACGAAAAATCTTGTAGCAATATACAAGGAATTAGGTTTCAAAACTTTATTAGAAAAGTTAGATGATAGTGGACAAGAAGAAGATAATGTTGAATACGAAGAAACAACATTTGAAATAGTAAATGAAATATCAGAAGCTATCTTTTCAGAAGAAAGTGGTTTTTGTGTAGAAATTATTGAAGATAATTATCAGCATGCAGATATTCTAGGATTTTCTTTAAGTAATGAAACTGGAAATTATTTCATTTCTACAGACAAAGCTTTAGAATCTCAAGTTTTTAAGGAATGGGCTGAAAACCCGAATAAAAAGAAATCTGTATTCGATGCGAAACGTTCTATTGTTGCTTTACGCAAAAGAAATATTGATTTGCGAGGAATTGATTTTGATTTATTAATTGCTTCTTATATTTTAAATCCAGGCGATCATGGTGAAGATATTGCAGCTATTGCGCAAAAAGTATCAGGTAGTCAATTACAATCAGACGAATCTTTTTATGGAAAAGGTGCTAAAAGAGCGATTCCAGAAGATGAACAGTTGTCTAAACATTTGGCTAGTAAATCGGAAACTCTGTATAAGTTAAAGGATAAAATGCTCTCAGAATTACAAAATAATAAACAACTTGAACTATTTGAAGAGCTTGAACTACCATTATCGCTTATATTAGCTGAAATGGAGATACAAGGTGTTAAAGTAAATACAGAAACGTTACAAATCATGCAAGAAGATTTAGCGAAAAAATTAAAAGAGATAGAGAATCGAATTTATTCACTTGCAGGAGAAGAATTTAATATTAATTCACCAAAGCAGCTAGGTGTTATTTTATTTGAAAAACTTGAATTACCAGTTATAAAGAAAACAAAAACAGGCTATTCCACTTCTGCAGATGTCCTAGAGCAACTAGAGAGTAAGCATGATATTATTAAGGAAATATTAGTATATCGTCAATTAGGGAAGCTTCAATCTACTTATATTGAAGGGCTATTGAAGGTAGTAGATCCTGAAACAAATAAAGTTCATACTCGCTTTAATCAGGCGCTTACTCAAACTGGAAGATTGAGCTCGACAGATCCTAATTTGCAAAATATCCCTATTCGTTTAGAGGAAGGAAGAAAAATTAGACAAGCTTTTGTTCCTTCACATGAGGGTTGGAAAATATTTGCCGCTGATTATTCTCAAATTGAATTACGTGTTTTAGCAGATATAGCAAATGATTCTGGTTTAATTGAAGCATTTCAAGCTGATATGGATATCCATACGAAAACAGCAATGGATGTATTCGGTGTAACAGCAGATGAAGTAACATCTAATATGAGAAGACAAGCAAAAGCTGTAAACTTCGGTATAGTATATGGAATTAGTGATTATGGTTTATCTCAAAACCTTGGAATTACAAGAAAAGAAGCGGGTAATTTCATTGATCGTTATTTAAAAAGCTTCCCTGGTGTTCAGGAATATATGTCGGAAATTGTTCGACAAGCAAAGGAGCAAGGTTACGTTACAACTTTGTTGCATCGTAGACGTTATTTACCAGAAATAACAAGCCGTAACTTTAACTTGCGTAGCTTTGCAGAAAGAACAGCTATGAATACGCCGATTCAAGGAAGTGCTGCAGATATCATTAAATTAGCGATGATTAACATGAGTAAACGTTTAGAAAAAGAAAATTTACAAGCTAAATTGCTACTTCAAGTACACGATGAACTAATTTTTGAAGCGCCAGAAGAGGAAATTGAAATATTAAAAGTAATTGTTCCAGAAGAAATGGAACATGCTATTTCGTTAAAAGTACCGCTAAAAGTAGATTATGCATACGGTTCAACATGGTACGATGCTAAATAATAATTGCTAGGAGAAATGTAAGAATGCCAGAACTTCCTGAAGTTGAAACAGTCCGAAAAACGCTTGAACATTTAGTTGTCGGTAAAATTATTCAAGATGTTGTTGTCCAATGGCCTAATATTATAAAAAAACCAGTAGATCATGAACAATTTTCAGATGCTTTAAAAGGACAGGAAATTGAAGCGATAGGTAGACGTGGGAAATTTCTTATTTTTTACCTAACAGATCTTGCTCTTGTTTCACATTTGCGTATGGAAGGGAAGTATGGTGTCTTTTCATCAGACGTTCCATTAGAAAAGCATACTCATGTTATCTTTACCTTTACCGATGGGACGGAAATGAGATATAAGGATGTTCGTAAATTTGGTACGATGCATTTATTTGTAAAAGGTGACGAAATGAAGCAATTACCATTGAAACAACTTGGTCCTGAGCCATTATCAAATGATTTTTCGGCAGAAGCACTTAAAGGACAATTGGAAAAAACATCTCGTAATATAAAAGCTGTTATTCTTGATCAAAAAACGGTTGTAGGAGTAGGAAATATTTATGTAGATGAAGCATTATTTCGCTCGCAAATCCATCCTGCTAGAATTGCCTCTTCACTAAGTGATGAAGAAGTAAATAAGCTTGTAGAAGAAATTAAAGCTACGCTTTCTGAGGCAATTGAGCAAGGAGGAAGTACAATTCGTTCTTATATAAATTCTCAAGGTCAAATTGGAATGTTTCAGCAGCAACTACTTGTTTATTCACGAAATGGTGAAGAATGTAAAAATTGTGGAACACCTATTGATAAAATAAAAGTGGCAGGTCGAGGAACGCATTATTGTCCTAACTGTCAAAAGCTTTAATTGTACATGTAACATTGGGCGGTCTCCCTCATATACTATCTTATTGATTGTAGGAGGGAGCTCTTTTTTATGTCGAACTTTATGGCACTTATTTTACTGGCCTTTGCAGTAAGCCTAGATAGCTTTAGTGTAGGCTTTACGTATGGTCTTCGAAAAATGAAAATTCCATTTAAATCAACGATGATCATAGGATGTTTATCTGCAGCAACTATATTAGTTAGTATGCTAATCGGAGAAGTGCTGAGCAATTTCCTTTCCCCGTCTTTTACTGCAAGAATAGGAGGAATGATTTTAATCCTGCTTGGAATATGGGTGACCTTTCAAACATTTCGCTCCAAAGATGATGATATTATTGATTTCCAAGAGCGTGGGGAGAAAGTCATTGCTACTATTGAAATGAAGTATTTCGGCATTGCTATTAATATCTTGAAAAAACCTATGGCTGCAGACATTGACCGTTCAGGGGTAATCAGCGGTAAGGAAGCACTAATACTTGGTGCAGCACTTTCCTTTGATGCCTTTGGAGCCGGTTTAGGTGCAGCGATGCTTGGTTACTCTCCTATTTTATTAGCTGGTTGTATTGGGATTATGAGTAGTTTGTTTATCAAAATGGGCATGTTGTTTGGAAATAAATTATCTTATCAAAGGTGGATTAATAAATTAACACTGTTACCAGGTATTTTACTCATTCTTATTGGTATATTAAAATGGTAGTAGATGAACCTAGAGGGGGAATATCTACAAAGTGAGAAAAATAGTTGGAATTACAGGTGGTATTGCTAGTGGAAAAAGTACAGTGAGCAACATGATTAAAGGGCTTGGATTTACGGTCGTAGATGCAGATCAAGCTGCAAGAGATGTCGTAGAACCTGGTAAAGAAGCTTTGTTAGAAGTTGTTGCGGCGTTTGGTAAGGAAATACTTAATAATGATGGAACATTGAATCGTGCAAAATTAGGTTCTATTATTTTTAATGATGATGAGAAAAGATTGCAGCTTAATGCGATCATGCACCCTGCTATTCGTAAACATATGGATGAGCAAAAGGAAGCTGCATTTGCAAATGGAGAAGAAGTAGTATTTATGGATATCCCATTGTTATTCGAAGGTAAAACAGATGATACTGTCGATGTGACTTTGTTGGTATATGTAGATGCTGATGTTCAATTACGTCGATTAATGGACAGAAATCAATTTTCTCATGATGAAGCACTTGCACGAATTAATTCTCAGCTTCCTTTAGCAAAGAAAAAAGAGTTAGCAGATGAAGTAATAAACAACAATGGCACATTACAAGAAACAAAGGAACAGTTATTGACTATTTTAAATAAATGGCACATTCCATATAAATGAATAGAAGGCTGTATTAGGGGCATCACAAAGGTGATTGTTAATCTTTCTTGAGACGCCCCTATGCTTGCTTTTTTATGTAATCGTTGTGTTTCTTTTTTAGATGGTGCTAGTGATAATTAGCTATTTTGATCGAGGGTAAGAGAAGAAGTTATTGTATTAAAATAGAAGAATCTATACTCTATTAATGTTTCACCATACTAAAATGTATGATTCGTTATTGACAAATAATTCCATCAAAATTTACAATGGTCTTATACATTAGATAAGATGATAGGTGGTGTATTCATGAGTACAATGAAAATAGGGAAGGTAGCCACCTTATTAGCAATGCTTGAAGATGAAGAATTAACCATATATGAATATTTGCTAAAAGATTATAAGAGTTGCTTTGGTAAAGTAGGATCAATGAATCTACAAAAAATTATTTCAGCTGTTGAAACAACTGCAAAGCGTCATAAAATCATCCAAGAAGATTTATATAGAGAAACACATGCCCTATATCATGCAATATTAGAAGCACTTGAGGGTGTGACAAGAGGACAATTAGCCATTGGGGAAATGATGAGAACGGTAGGTTTGCGTTTTGCTATTGTAAGAGGTAAAGCGTTTCGAAATGAAAAAGAAGGAGAATGGATTGCTGTCTCTTTCTATGGAACAATCGGAGCACCTGTAAAAGGACTAGAGCATGAAGCTATTGGTCTTGGGATAAATCATATATAATCAAAACCCCTTTACGATTTTCTTATGGAAGACAGCTGATGCAAATAATGAGTTGCATCGACCTTCCAAATAGAAAAGGAAAACTGAATTATTTTTCTGAAGTCATGACCTAAAGTGAGTAGTGAGTAGGAGGTAATGATGGTATTTTACATGCCATTATTACCTCTTTTTTGTTTTTAGAATAGAAATAGGAGGGAGAATGATGATTGAGTTAACTGGTCATAGTTTAACGGTGGATCAGCTTAAGAGAATCTGTTTTGAAAACGAAAATGTATCAATTTGCCAGGAAAGTTTAGAGAGAGTTCAAGAAAGCCGATTAGCTGTAGAACAGATTGTAATGGAAAAAAAGACGATCTATGGAATTAATACAGGGTTTGGAAAATTCAGTGATGTAACGATTGATGATCAGGATGTAGAAGATTTACAGCTCCACTTAATTCGTTCGCACGCTTGTGGAATGGGAGACTATTTTTCACCGATTATTGTAAGAACGATGATGGTATTACGCTTAAATGCATTATTGAAAGGGTTTTCTGGTGTACGAACTGTTATAGTAGAAACGTTAGCTCTGCTTATAAATCATCATATTTATCCATTGATACCTCAACAAGGTTCCTTAGGTGCTTCGGGTGATTTAGCTCCTCTATCTCATTTAGCATTAACGTTAATTGGAGAAGGAAAGGTATATGGAGAAAATAATCTTCCGCAAGATTCTTCTTTAGTATTAAAGAAAAAAGGAATTCGTCCCATCATACTTCAAGCGAAGGAAGGTTTAGCATTAATCAATGGTACTCAAGCGATGACGGCTGTTGCAGTAGTAAATTATATTGAAGCAGAAAAATTAGCATATGACAGTGAATGGATCGCAGCATTAACGATGGAGGGGTTAGAAGCGATCATTGATGCTTTTCATCCAGCAATCCATCAGGCACGAGGATATCAAGAGCAAATCGATGTTGCGAGACGGATAGTGCAGTATTTACAAGGCAGTCATCTCATTGGTCGTCAGGGAGAAAAGCGCGTACAAGATGCTTATTCGATTCGATGTATTCCACAAGTACATGGTGCATCTTGGCAGGCGCTTCGCTATATAAAAGAAAAAATTGAAATCGAAGTGAATGCTGCTACAGATAATCCACTGATATTTGATGGAGGAAGGATTGTCGTGTCTGGTGGGAACTTTCATGGACAGCCAATTGCTTTTGCTATGGATTTTATGAAAATAGCTATTGCAGAATTAGCAAATATATCAGAAAGAAGGATTGAACGATTAGTTAATCCACAATTAAATGATTTACCTGCATTTTTAAGTGCTCAACCAGGTTTACAATCAGGTGCAATGATCATGCAATATGCTGCAGCATCTCTTGTGTCTGAAAACAAAACATTGGCTCATCCAGCAAGTGTTGATAGTATTCCGTCTTCAGCGAATCAAGAAGATCATGTGTCAATGGGGACTATTGCGGCTCGACATGCCAATATGATTATTCAAAATACAAGGCGAGTGCTTGCAATCGAATGCATTTGCGCACTTCAAGCAGTTGAATATAAAGGTGTTGATCGCATCGCACCAAAATTAAAAATAAAGTGGGAAACGATGAGAAGGATAGTTCCAAGTATTACACATGATCGTGTTTTTTCTGAGGATATTGAACATGTTACTCAGGCATTGAAACCACAGATACAGTGCAATTGGCAAGTATCTGATTCTACAATCTAGTCATCTTCAATCACGTGGATATAAGCTAGTTCGCCAAAAAGGTCAGTTTGTAATAGAAGGATGCACAATAGCTTATTGAGGTATTTCAGCTTTGTTCGTTATTTGAAAGACCATTATGTTTTCTTATTAGAGGAGGAAATAGGTTATGAGTCAAATGAAAAATGAAAGAATAATCACGGCCAAAAAAGGTTTGAACTTAGAATGTAAGGGATGGGAGCAAGAAGCCGTTCTTCGGATGCTTTATAACAATTTAGATCCACTTGTGGCAGAAAAGCCAGAGGAATTGGTCGTATATGGAGGGATTGGAAAAGCGGCGAGAAATTGGGCAGCCTTTGATGCTATTGTGGAGACTTTACGTCGTTTAGAATGTGATGAAACCATGCTTGTTCAATCAGGGAAACCAGTTGCTGTTTTTAAAACACATATTGCGGCTCCACGAGTTCTTTTATCCAATTCTATGATAGTACCGAAATGGGCAACATGGGAACATTTTCATGAATTAGATCAAAAAGGGTTAATGATGTATGGGCAAATGACGGCGGGAAGTTGGATTTATATTGGTACACAAGGTATTTTACAAGGAACATTTGAAACATTTGCTGCTGTAGCAAAAGAACATTTTAACGGTAGTTTAAAAGGAACATTGACTTTAACAGCAGGTCTAGGAGGAATGGGAGGAGCACAAGCATTAGCAGTTACCATGAATGAAGGTGTAGTCCTGGCAATAGATGTGGACCCAGAAAGAATAAAGAAAAGAATAGACACAGGTTATTGTGATTTTATGACAGATTCGATTGATGAAGCGATTGAAATCGTACTGCGAGCTAAGGGTGAGGGACAGCCATTGTCTGTTGGTCTTGTAGGAAACGCTGCATTTGTCCATCATGAATTGCTTGCTAGAGGAATCGTGATTGATATAGTAACAGATCAAACATCTGCTCATGATCCTTTAAATGGATATGTACCAGAGGGATATTCCATTCAGGAAGCTAATGATTTGCGAGTTCAAGATCCAAAAACATATACCGAACTAGCGAAGAAATCAATGGCTAAGCACGTGGAAGCAATGCTAGCTTTTCAGCAAAGAGGTGCCATTGTTTTTGATTATGGTAATAATATTCGCCAAGTGGCTAAAGATGAAGGCATTGAAAATGCTTTTGATTTTCCTGGTTTTGTTCCTGCTTACATTAGGCCTTTATTTTGTGAAGGAAAAGGTCCTTTTCGTTGGGCGGCGCTGTCAGGGAATCCAGAGGATATTTATCGAACAGATCGCTTAATTCAAGAGTTATTCCCAGAAAATGAACCACTACAACGTTGGATAAAGATGGCCAATGAAAAGGTTATGTTTCAAGGGTTACCAGCACGCATATGCTGGCTTGGTTATGGAGAACGTTTAAAAATGGGTATCGCGATTAATGAACTAGTAAGAAACGGTGAAATAAAAGCGCCAATTGTTATTGGTCGTGATCATCTTGACTGTGGATCAGTGGCTTCGCCGAATAGAGAAACAGAAGCAATGAAGGATGGTAGTGATGCAGTTGCTGATTGGGCGATATTAAATGCATTGGTAAATACAGCAGCGGGTGGTTCCTGGATTTCAGTACATCATGGTGGAGGAGTTGGAATGGGGTATTCATTACATGCTGGAATGGTCGTTGTGGCAGATGGAACACAGTTGGCAGAAGAACGTTTAAGAAGAGTTCTTACAACAGACCCAGGCATGGGAATCGTACGACATGCAGATGCAGGTTATGAGAAAGCGATTGCAGAAGCAAAAATAAAAGGTGTAGATATTCCAATGTTATAGGACGATGAAGGGGGAAACAAAATGTTAGATACACTTATTATCCATATAGGAGAATTGTTATTACCAAGACGTAGTACTTTACCCTTAAAAGGTGATGAAATGAAGAAGTTAGACGTACGAAGAAATGCGGCGATAGGTATAAAAGATGGGAAAGTGTCTTGGGTTGGAACGAGTGTAGAAGCTAAGGAACATCGTGCAAAGCATGTGATCGATGCAGAGTATAAAGTGGTATCTCCGGGGCTAGTCGACCCCCATACTCATTTAGTTCACGGAGGCTCAAGAGAAAACGAGCTAGCCATGAAGCAAAGGGGTGTAGCATATTTAGATATTTTAAAACAAGGTGGAGGAATATTATCTACTGTACGTGCAACAAAGGAAGCGAGTATGGAAAAGCTTTTCATGAAATCGATACAACACTTAGAAACAATGATTTCATATGGTGTTACGACTCTTGAGGCGAAAAGTGGCTACGGCTTAGAGCGTGAAACGGAGCTAAAGCAATTAGAGGTAGTAAAACGATTAAAAGAGCAATATCCGATTGATATTGTTTCTACATTTTTAGGACCACACGCAATCCCGCTTGATTACATTGGATGTGAGGATAAGTTTCTCGAATTAATGATAGATCTTTTACCAGAAATAAAAGAAAAACAGCTAGCAGATTATGTAGATATATTTTGTGAAACAGGTGTATTCTCTATAGCGCAATCCCGCATTTTTCTGGAAGCTGCACAACAACTAGAGTTTGGTTTGAAAATACATGCAGATGAAATAGATTCTTTAGGAGGAACAGAGTTAGCAGTTAGGTTAAAAGCTCAAAGCGCAGATCATTTAGTAGCAGCATCCGAAGACGGAATTCAACAGCTCGCTCAATCAAATACAGTTGCTGTTCTTTTGCCAGGTACAACTTTTTATTTAGGAAAAGAGGCCTTTGCACAAGCTCGAAAAATGATTGACGAGGGTGTGGCAGTCGCGTTAGCAACAGATTTTAATCCTGGAAGCTGTGTTACTGAAAATCTTCAATTTATTATGTCTTTAGCGGCTCTAAAGTTAAGGATGACCCCAGAAGAAGTATGGAATGCTGTCACCATTAATGCGGCTTATGCAATAGGTAAATCAGAGGTAGCAGGTGCGTTAAATATAGGAGACGCTGCAAACTTTGTTATATGGAATATTCCAAATTACACATATCTACCGTATCACTATGGCATTAACCATGCTAATGAGGTTTTTATCAATGGTAAAACCATTTGGAAAAAGGAGAGATTACGTGACGTTTCAATATTGTAATCATGGGACAAATGCTATTTTTAAGGATCGTTTTGTAAAAAAAACGAGTGAATGCTTATTACCCTACAAAGCAGGTGTTAAGGGAGAGGTTGGCATGCTTGGACTCCCATCTTCAAAGTCATCTATTACGTTGTCATTGGCGGCTAATGCTCCTAGTGCTATTAGAAATGCTCTGTATTCGTATAGCGTGTATAGTAGTGAAAGGCGAAGAAACCTTCCTTTTAAAGATATTATTGATTTTGGTGATGTGACTATCCATCCAACAGATAATGAAGAAACAATCAATCGTCAATATTTAAGTGTAAAGGAAATATTGCAATCAGAGATTTGTGATACTTTTATTTTTCTTGGTGGTGATCATGGGATTAGTTTCCCAGTTATAAAAGCTTTTGCGGAAGCAAAGGGGAAGATAGGTGTCATTCAATTTGATGCGCATCATGATGTGCGGAATTTAGAAGATGGTGGACGGACGAACGGAACTCCTTTTCGTAGTTTATTAGATGGCGATATTATCGAGGGACAGCATCTTGTTCAAATAGGTATTCGTGATTTTGCTAATGCAGAAGAATATGATCACTATGTCCGGGAGCAGGGGGTTCATGTGTACACAATGGGTGATATAGATACACTAGGACTTACTTCCATAATTCGTAAGGAATTAGTAAGATTGAGCTCGGAAGTAGAGATTATATATATTTCATTAGATATGGATGTGATTGATCAAGCATTTGCTCCAGCTTGTCCAGCGCCAAATCCATACGGACTTACTTCAAGAGAATTGTTAACAAGTGTGGCTACAATTGCCGAGTATTCAAAAGTAAAAGCGATAGACATTGTAGAAATTGATCCTTCAAAGGATATTAGAAATTTAACAAGTAATCTAGCAGCTTACGTTATTTTAACATTCCTTAACCATTTAAAATAACAATTCGTTTATTCTTCATTTCTATCATAAGAACCGTTGAATATATAAGAGATATTGAGTTTGTGTCAAAAAGAAATAGGATGTTGAAAATGTGATATTTGCTTATTTTTTTCAAAAAAATAGAACAATTGAGCATATTTTTGTCGCAATTAAAATGTATTGTGTTATACTAATGACATATAAGGTACTTTTGAGTATAACATTAATTCGGGAGGGGCCGAAAAATGAAGGCACGAATTGCGATCAATGGGTTTGGACGAATTGGGAGAATGGTTTTTAGAAGAATGATTTTAGACAATACAGTAGATCTTGTGGCTGTTAATGCCTCATATCCTGCAGAGACATTAGCTCACTTAATCAAATATGATACAAACCATGGGAAATTTGATGGAGAAGTAATTGCAGAAGATAATTCATTAGTTGTTAATGGAAAACGTATTATGCTATTAAGTAATCGTGATCCAAGAGAATTACCATGGAAAGATATGAATATTGATATTGTGATTGAAGCAACTGGTAAATTTAATGAGCGAGAAAAAGCAGCCATGCATTTAGAAGCAGGAGCGAAAAAAGTAATCTTATCAGCTCCTGGGAAAAATGAAGATGTTACAATTGTAATGGGTGTTAATGAAGGGGTATTAAATATAGAAGAACATGATGTTATCTCAAATGCTTCTTGTACAACAAACTGCCTAGCTCCAGTAGCAAAAGTTTTAAATGAGCAATTTGGAATTATCAATGGATTAATGACAACTGTTCATGCATATACAAATGATCAAAAAAACTTAGATAATCCACATAAAGATCTAAGAAGAGCTAGAGCTTGTGCACAAAGTATTATTCCTACAACTACAGGTGCTGCGAAAGCGTTGTCACTTGTACTACCTGAATTAAAAGGGAAATTACATGGTATGTCACTACGTGTACCAACATCAAATGTTTCATTGGTTGACCTTGTAGTTGACTTAGAGTGTAATGTAACAGCCGAAGAAGTGAACAGTGCTTTTGTTACGGCTTCAGAAGGAGCGCTTAAAGGGATTATTCAATATACTGAAGAACCTTTAGTTTCTATTGATTTTAATACTAATTCACATTCATCTATTATTGATGGCCTTTCCACAATGGTAATTGGAGATAACAAAGTGAAAGTATTAGCTTGGTACGACAATGAATGGGGATATTCATGTCGAGTAGTAGATTTAACTAAACTTGTAGCTAAAGAGTTGCTTGCTCTTGAAAGTGTTGCAGTCGGATAAGTATCAATCGTATAAGAGCTAAAAGAAGTACTCTTGCTTCTTTTAGCTTTTTTTTGTGAAAAAAGCTTAGAAAAATTAAAATCAATTGATAAAAGATACACTATTCGGTGTTGAGACTGAAAAAAATGTAGGAATACCACGAGGAATGGGCAAATAGTGGGAAGGAAGCATCATGAGAAAGAGTGACCATTTTAAAGAGGTGTTTTTACACCTCTTTTTTTAATGCTTATTATTGTGAATGGATAACAAAAGATTAAAGAATAATCAATTATATATCTCCTGTATTATTTGATGAAATCTCCTATTATGTTTAAAATATACAACATATATAGGTGTTTTAGCTTTTACTATTGTGAAACATCAATGTTTTTTATAATATAAGGGTACAATACAACGTCTGACAAATTAAAATACTTATGCCGATTATTATAATAACGGAGTTGATCATATGAAATGTCCTAGTTGTCAACATAACGGAACTCGAGTTTTAGATTCTCGTCCGATTGATGAAGGTCGAGCGACTAGAAGAAGGAGAGAGTGTGAAAGTTGTGGATTCCGTTTTACGACTTTTGAAAAAGTAGAAGAAATGCCTTTAATTGTTGTGAAGAAAGATGGTACTCGTGAAGAATTTTCAGGAGATAAAATTTTAAGAGGTTTAATAAAGTCCTGTGAAAAACGACCTGTTTCGTTGAAAAATCTAGAAGATCTCATTTTAGATATTGAAAAAGAATTACGAAGTAGTGGTATTTCTGAAGTGAAAAGTGAGATAATTGGTGATATGGTAATGAATCGATTAGCGAAACTTGATGAAGTTTCTTATGTACGATTTGCATCCGTATATCGTCAATTTAAGGATATTAATGTTTTTATTGACGAGTTGAAAGATTTAATTAATAAAGAACGTTAAGAGCTGAATTTTTAGCTCTTTTTTTCAAAGACTTGAAAATTGAAAGGTTTGAATTGTGATGATGAAACATTGGCAGCAACTCCTTCCTGTTGATCAATATCAGGTTATGACAAAAGGAATGCTTGGAGAGTATGACCGAAAAATCATTACATTGCTATATCAGCCTCTTATTGGTCCATTAAGTGTTAGTTTATATATGACGCTATGGAGTGAAATTGAGAGTAACAGATTATGGTCGAAAGATAGTAATCATTATTGTTTAATGAATATGATGGGACTGTCATTAAAGGAAATTTATGAAGCAAGAAGTAGACTTGAAGGGATTGGACTGTTGAAGGTGTATAAGCAATCAAGTCAAGAAGCAACATCATTATTATATGAATTGATGGCTCCTCTAAATCCAGAGCAATTTTTTACAGATGGCATGTTAAATGTATATTTATATAAAAAGATAGGGAAAAGTCAGTTTGCTAAACTAAAGCATTTCTTTAGTGATGAAGCAATGGATGTGAAGGGCTATCAAGAAACAACCAAAACGTTTCCTGAAGTATTTGCTTCTTCGCATCTTGATTCGCTTTATGTGTCAGAAGAATCTAGGCAAGACTTAGAAGTCGAGCATGGACAATCCTTTGTTAGCCGAATGGAATCACAAGAATTAGATGGTTTTGCAGAGCATTTTGATTTTGGTTTATTCTTTGCTGGAATGAAGTCTACGCTTATCTCAGAAAAGGCATTTACGAAGGATATTCAAATGACAATCGCTAAGCTTTCATACATATATGGAATAAACCCCATTGCCATGCAATCCATTGTTATGAGAGCGGTTATTAGCGATGATGAAATCGATATGGAAGAATTGCGTAGAGCAGCGCGAGATTGGTATCAAATCGAATATAATCAGGAACTACCTTCTTTAGTTGAACAAGTGCAACCTATTAAATATAGACATACAGAAAAACCGAAAACAAAAGAAGAGGAATGGATTCAACATCTTGAACAAGTTTCGCCTAGAGAATTGCTGATTCAATATGGTGGTGGAGTCGAGCCTACGTTGACAGAGCTTAAAATTGTTGAAGAGGTTATGATTGAACAAAAATTATTACCAGGTGTAATGAATGTTCTGATAGAATACGTTATGATTAAAAATGATCGAAAGTTTCCAAAGGCATACGTGAAAACAATTGCCAGCCATTGGGCAAGGAAAAATGTTAAGACCGTTAAAGCAGCAATGGATTTGGCTAAAAAAGAATATGAGAAAGATCAAAAACGTAATTCAAAGCAAAAACAATCCTATTCTAAGACCAAAAAAGTTATTAGAACAGAAATTGTCCCTGATTGGTTAAAAGATGCAAAAAATAGGGAAACAAATCAAATAGAAGCCGATCATTCAAATACTAAAGAAACGGAAGAAAATGCAGATTTCCTAGCAGAAAAAGAGAAGTTAGAAGCAGAACTTAGAGAAAAATATTAAATAAAGGGTGATAGTTGTGAAAAAAATTAATCAAAGCTTCGGCAAGCTCACCCATACGGATTCATTTTCTAAGCGATATGAAGCGATAAGGAGTGAAGTCTTATCACATCCTGATGTTGTCACTTTTTTAAAAAGCCATAGTTCTTCTATTGATTCTGAAATCATAGAAAAAAGTTTAATGAAGCTTTATGAGTATACAACACAAACGAGAGATTGCTCCAAGTGTCATACCTTATTAGATTGTACAAATATGATGAAGGGCTATGTACCTCGCTTGAAATTACAGGGGAAATCGATCGAATTATTTTACGAGCCTTGTGAGAAGAAAATTAGGGATGATGAAAGAAGAAAGAGAGAAAAATTAATTCAAAGCTTGTATATACCGCAAGATATTCTGTTAGCCACTTTAAAAACGATTGATATTAATACAGTAGGTAAAATGAAAGCCGTGAAGGCTGCACACCACTTTATTGAATCGTATATGAATGGTGAAAGTCCGAAAGCACTTTATTTGCACGGATCCTTTGGAGTTGGGAAGACTTACTTGCTTGGCGCAGTTGCCAATAATCTAGCTGATAAAAACGTATCCTCGTTATTAGTGTATGTACCTGATTTTTTACGTGAAATAAAATCTGCTATTGGTGATCAAACATTAAATACTAAGCTTGAATTTGTGAAGACAGCACCTATTCTAATGCTAGATGACATTGGGGCAGAAACGATGTCTAGCTGGGCAAGGGATGAAGTACTAGGTCCAATTTTACAGCATCGAATGGCTGATAAATTACCTACATTTTTTACTTCAAATTTTGATTTTAAGCAACTAGAAAATCATTTAACGTATTCGCAAAAAGGGGAAAAAGAAGAGGTAAAAGCTGCTCGGATTATGGAACGAATTCGAACATTAGCAGAACCGTATCTGCTAGATGGAGAAAATAGAAGAAACGAATAGTTTTTCACATTATAATGGAATATTTGTTGTGAGATTTATAAGCCATGCTCAGATTTTGCGGAGCATGGCTTATTTTTGTTCGTCATTTTCAACAATATCGTCTTATTTTAAAGTAGAGTGTAATTCATTTTTGTAAAAGGTTGCTTCCTAAAAGTTTATTGTTTTTAAATAGGAGCCGGAAGGTTCGAGATTTCACAAGTCCTATGTGCCAAGTATGCTCGTTGTCCGCTCTTAGTTCTCCGTTTATATTCGTTTTATGGTATGTGCAAACTCCTTTGTTAAAATGCGCAATTATCCCCAAAAATAGGGGTGATGCTTTTTCTTATTCTTACTACTTCTAAATAAGGACATCTTTCCATATACATATATGGAACGTTTGGCTAGGAGGGGTATTATTGGTACATATTTATTTTGAAACGAAAGAACAAGCAGAGCGTATTATGCATATCTTTTCTCAACAATTTAAAAATAATGATTTACTTTCATATATAAATTATTATCAAAATGATTCGATTTCACTTGTAGTAGAGGAGGACAATTATGTAAAGTTGCTTGAAATTACTCGTGAAGCTATTTTATCATTTATTCGCGATGATTTATTCCTTCAATGGCTTTTAAAGATTGTTCGTGAAAAATTCTACTTTAGTGACAAAGAAGAATGCGATCAAATTGTTGAAATGGCAGTGTCGGTTATGCAGGAGGATAAAAGGAAGAATGAAGCATTTTGGAATGAATTAAGACAAAAAATTGATCACAGCTTAGCTGTAATTTTTGAAAGAAAGGTTTCTTTGTCATTTCCTTCTTTTCTGAAATTTAGAATGAAGGGTGTGATGAATTATTTATTGGATTATGTAGAAATTGCAATTGATGAGTATAAAATGGAACAGGAGTTTCAGCATTTTCTTCATAAGCTAAGAGCTTTTATGCTATCTAAATCTCCTTCGATGGAGGAGCTTCATCTTGTGCATCAGAAGGACTTCAAGTTTTACAATGAATTTTTTTCCGAATTGGAAAAAGAAGAAGTAAAACAGTTTATTGATCGTAAGCTCTTTTATGACTATCCGATGTATATAGACTCTCATGTACTTGCTCCACTTATCTCAATTGCGCCAAGAAATCTATATATATATTGCGATCAAGATGATTATCCTTTAATTATCACCATTCAACGGATATTTGAAGAGAGGGTTCAAATTTTACCAATTGCTCGTTTTGAATCAAATAAAATAGACGCACAAATGAAAAGTACTTAAATGTGAAACCTCACTTGCTTTTACTTACATAACAATTTATAATATCTTACATAATCAAACTACTATATGAAAAAAGTGATGATGAGGACAAGAGTAATTTTGTGATGGTTTTTAGAGAGGGAAGTCTATAGGCTGTAAGCTTCCTATCCTAGCGCTTTACTTACCACCTCTAAACTTCAGCTGTGAAAGAAGATCGAGTAATAGCTGACGGACGCTGCCGTTAACAGCTTTCTTAAGAGTCATTTATTTTTCAAATGAGAATAAATGAAACAAGGGTGGAACCGCGGGTTATAAACGTATAGCTCGTCCCTGTATTTCATACAGGGGCGGGCTTTTTATTATGTCTAAAATGCTCTGACCCCTGAAATTTAAAGGAGGAAACAATATGTCTGAAATGCTAAAAATTACTTTCCCAGATGGCACTGTAAAGGAGTTTGCTAATGGAACAACAACTGAACAAATTGCCGCTTCTATAAGTCCAGGGTTAAGAAAAAAATCACTTGCTGGAAAAGTGAATGGTACATTATTTGATTTGAAACGTCCAATAACAGAAGACGCTTCTATTGAGATTATTACTGAAGATTCTGCTGAGGCACTAGAAATTCTTCGCCATAGTACAGCTCACTTAATGGCTCAAGCTGTTAAAAGAATTTACGGAAAAGAAAATGTTAAGCTTGGTGTAGGTCCTGTAATCGAAGGTGGTTTCTATTATGACATCGATGTGGATCAACCAATTTCAACTGATGATCTTCCAGCTATCGAAAAAGAAATGAAGAAAATTATTAATGCTAACATTGAGGTTGTTCGTAAAGAAGTAACTCGTGATGAAGCACTTGCTTTCTTTAAAGATGATGAATACAAAGTGGAGTTAATCGGAGCTATTCCTGCAGATGAGAAAGTAACGATTTATGAGCAAGGTGATTTTGCTGACCTTTGCCGTGGAGTACATGTTCCTTCAACTGGGAAAATTAAAGAGTTTAAATTATTAAGCGTAGCAGGTGCGTATTGGAGAGGAAATAGCGGTAACAAAATGCTTCAACGTATTTATGGAACTGCATTCTTTAAAAAAGCAGATTTAGAAGAGCATTTACGCTTATTAGAGGAAGCAAAAGAACGTGATCACCGTAAAATCGGGAAAGAATTGAATTTATTCACTAACTCACAAAAAGTAGGACAAGGTCTTCCAATGTGGTTGCCAAAAGGTGCTACAATCCGTCGTATAATCGAGCGTTATATAGTGGATAAAGAAGTTCGTTTAGGTTATGACCATGTATACACTCCAATTATGGGAAGTGTTGATTTATATAAAACATCAGGTCACTGGGATCACTATCAAGATGATATGTTCCCTGTAATGGATATGGATAATGAACAATTGGTATTACGTCCAATGAACTGTCCACATCATATGATGATTTATAAAAACGATATCCACAGCTATCGTGAATTACCAATTCGTATCGCTGAATTAGGAACAATGCACCGTTATGAAATGAGTGGTGCTCTTTCTGGACTTCAACGTGTACGAGGAATGACTCTTAATGATGCTCATATTTTTGTCCGTCCAGATCAAATTAAAGAGGAATTTAAACGAGTTGTTCATTTAGTTCTTGACGTATATAAAGACTTCAATCTAAATGACTATTCTTTCCGTTTATCATATCGTGATCCTGAAAACACAGAAAAATACTATGATGACGATCAAATGTGGGAAAAAGCGCAAGCCATGCTGAAAGAAACAATGGATGAATTAGAATTACCTTATTTTGAAGCTGAAGGTGAAGCGGCATTCTATGGTCCTAAAGTTGATATTCAAGTAAAAACAGCACTAGGTAAAGAAGAAACATTATCTACTGTTCAACTTGACTTCTTATTACCAGAACGCTTTGATTTAACTTATGTAGGTGAAGATGGTAAACCACATCGCCCGGTAGTTATTCACCGTGGGGTTGTATCAACTATGGAACGTTTCGTTGCATTCTTAATCGAAGAATACAAAGGGGCATTCCCAACTTGGTTAGCGCCTGTTCAAGTACAAGTAATTCCTGTATCTCCTGATGTGCACCTTGATTATGCGAAAGAAGTGCAAGAGAAGTTAATTGCTGCAGGTTTACGTGTAGATTTAGATCACCGTAATGAAAAAATTGGATACAAAATCCGTGAAGCACAAATGCAGAAAATCCCTTATATGCTAGTTCTTGGCGATAAGGAAGTGGCTGAAGGCACTGTGAATGTCCGTAAATATGGTGAACAGAATTCAGAAACTGTAGCTTTTGAAGAATTTAAAAACATGATTGTGGCAGAAGTTGCTCGTTAATCATTAATTATATTACGAAGTGAGCTATCGAGAAGAAAAAAATTCTTCTCGATAGCTCATTTTTGTTAGTAAAAGCTCATTTATTGAATTATGTTACGCTGTCTCTATTTATTTGGAAATGTATTATTGTAAGGTGTTTTTTATAAAAAAGTGTCACTGAAGGCTGATTATAGCGAAAAGAGAAGGTAGTGTTTTTCTATATATGTGAAAAAATATATTGCAAAAATGAAATCTCTTTGATAATATAAATTTTGTTGTTAGAAAAATAGTTTTAACGTTTGACATGTTAGAAGAACTATGATATATTTCTAAGGTATGAAATTGAATACTTCTTTGAGAAAAGAAGGAGCACCCGCTTCTCACCTGATAACGCATTGAGCAGTTTACAGGTCTTGGTTTTCTATTTGGCAGTTTTGTCTAATTAGTCTATCATAAGTGTGGGTGTATAAGCATCCACACTTTTTTAATGCGGTTATCTTCTTTATTCGCTTAAACGATGTATTCGGAAATAAACCTTGGAGGTGGCTAACTATTAGTAAAGACATGATGGTAAACGAGGGCATCCGTGCCCGCGAAGTTCGTCTCATTGACCAAAACGGAGAGCAGTTGGGCATTAAGACAAAATTCGAAGCTCTGGATATTGCTGCTCGTGTAAATCTTGATGTAGTGCTAGTTGCTCCAAACGCAAAACCTCCTGTAGCCCGTATTATGGACTACGGAAAATACCGTTTTGAGCTACAAAAGAAAGAAAAAGAGGCGCGAAAAAATCAAAAGATCATCAGTTTGAAAGAGGTTCGCTTGAGCCCAACAATTGATGAGCATGACTTTAATACAAAACTTCGCAATGCCCATAAGTTCCTGCAAAAGGGAGATAAAGTGAAAGCATCCATTCGCTTTAAAGGTCGTGCGATTACTCATAAAGAAATCGGACAGCGCGTATTGGACCGCTTCTCTGCGGAATGCACAGAAATTGCTACTGTAGAGCAAGCTCCTAAGATGGACGGACGCAGCATGTTCTTAATCTTAGCACCGAAAAACGAAAAGTAATTTTTAGATTGTATTGAGGAGGAAATCCATATGCCTAAAATGAAAACTCACCGCGGATCTGCAAAACGTTTCAAGAAAACGGGTTCTGGTAAGTTAAAGCGTTCAAACGCATATACTAGCCACTTATTCGCAAACAAATCTACAAAACAAAAACGTAAACTACGTAAAGCTAGTCTTGTAAGCGCAGGCGATTTCAAACGTATTCGCCACATGTTAGACAACATTAAGTAATTAATCGTTGATTGATCGATTTATATAGGAGGGAATTACATGCCACGTGTAAAAGGCGGTACTGTTACTCGCAAACGTCGTAAAAGAGTTCTTAAATTAGCAAAAGGTTATTATGGTTCAAAACATACATTATACAAAGTTGCAAACCAACAAGTAATGAAATCTCTAATGTATGCATTCCGCGATCGTCGTCAAAAGAAACGCGACTTCCGCAAATTATGGATCACTCGTATCAATGCAGCTGCTCGTATGAACGGTCTTTCTTATAGCCGTTTAATGCACGGATTAAAGCTTGCTGGTATTGAAGTTAACCGTAAAATGTTAGCAGATTTAGCTGTTGCTGATGCTGCTGCATTCACTGAATTAGCTAATACTGCTAAAAAACATTTAGAAAAATAATATAGGATTTTACTCATAAAATCCTATTGAAAAAGCTGTCTCTAGAGTCCGTACTTACGAACGTTAGAGGCAGCTTTTTTTTTGTTCTAGAAGAAGTGCTACGATTTATATTTTTGAAAAATTAGTATACATGGTGCTTTAATGCCTAAGGCACCATGTTAATAGGGAGATGGAAAGGTGAAATGGATTTTGTTGTATTTGTTTATTTGTAGTGTGATTGGATTTGTTGTTATGGGAATCGACAAACAGAGAGCGATACACAAGAAATATAGAATTTCCGAAGCGACACTTTGGGTGCTAGCTATTATAGGTGGAGCTATTGGAGCGACTTTTGGTATGTTTTATTTTAGACACAAAACGAAACATATGATATTTAGGATTGGTTTACCAGTATTAGCTTTTATTCATATTCTTCTAATGATTACTTATTAAGTGAATTGGGTAGATATAGAATGACTATGCATCATCCTTGTTTAATAATTCCTTAATAGGACTCTTCCAATCAAGAATGGTGGTTGGGTAATATTTTTGAATTTCTTTTTCGATAATTTTAAAGTCTTCTTGTTTTAAGTTATGAATTTCCTCGATGTTTTCAGGCCAAATGAAGATAGATAGAATTTTATAATCTTTTCTTTGTGGATCGATATACTTTTCGCCTTGAAAAACTATTCCTTTGTATGTGATGTGAAAATTTTTTCTGAAATTTTTAGCATCATCTACAAATAGCAGCTTCTTTTTTCTTTGTGCTTGTCTAAGCCTTAGGTTAGGGTTAGTCAAATATTTATAAGTTGTAAATCCAAGAACTAATAGCAGTAAAAGGATTAATACTCGTATTAAAAAGATAAACATAAGAACCCTCCGTTTTAGAGATGAGTATTGTAATTAACTTACGATACGATTAATAGAAGGAAAAGTTTCATTTTTTTCCTGAAAAAATTTCATTTTGTTATATGTTCCTGTTGTTTTTTTAGGGAAAAAAGTGAGAATCCATAATACTTCTACTTGAAAAGCAAGATCTCACAGTAAGGATTTTAGGTTCGTTCCCGAAAAGTAAATGGATTGGGGCTATTTTCAACATGGAAGGTTAAATGCAGCTAAAAATTTATTAAAGGAGAATGACTATGGTACCAGAAAAAAATTCTTCCATACAAGAGTTACCGGATCAAAATCCGAAGGAATACAATCATACACACTCCTCCACATCTACAAATGAAATAAATTTTTTAGATTTATACGTGCAATTAGGTAAGATGGCTAACTTAATGAGTAGCACAAACGAACAACAGATATTTGAGGAAGAGGTATTAAAGAAGAATTTATTAGAGTCTTATGTGAAAGGTCTTTACCTGATTTCAATTATAGGAAATGATTTCGGTTTTGGCAGAGAAGTGTATGATCATCGAATGTTGAATATAATAGAAAAAGATATAACAAATCAATTTTTGCATGTATTCGAAGCAGTTACTTTATTAAAAGTAAAAAAATCTCTGAGTGTATATAAATTTTTGCTTTTTAATTATTTACATTTAGGAACTTTACTTGAAATATCCAAAAATGAGATTGATGATTACTATTTACAAGAATATGGAATAGCTCAAAAATTTCTGTAAATTTAGTTCGACCATTTTTGTAAATTGTGATTAAGAATACTGTTGAAAGATGAATGGTTTTTCAAGGGGCTTTCTATTTTAGTTCATCCACGATATTGGAATGAAAATCATCTACAAAGTTAACAGAGTTAATTGTAAAAATGCTATAATAATTTTGAATATTTGTTAGGGAGGCGAAGTATATGACAAAAATGGATTCTACATTATCAATGTTGAAAGATTTAACAGATGCAAAAGGAATTCCAGGTAATGAAAAAGAAGCACGTGAAGTAATGAAACAATACATAGCTCCATTTGCTGATGAAATAACAACTGATGGATTGGGAAGTTTGATTGCGAAGAAAATAGGACAAGAAAATGGCCCGAAAATTATGATTGCAGGTCATCTTGATGAGGTAGGCTTTATGGTCACTCGTATAGATGATAAAGGGTTTGTTTATTTTCAAACAGTTGGGGGCTGGTGGTCACAAGTTATGCTAGCTCAGCGTGTGACAATTGCGACTAATAAAGGTGAAATTACAGGTGTAATTGGTTCAAAACCACCACATATTCTTTCACCAGAAGCTCGTAAAAAACCAGTTGAAATCAAGGATATGTTTATTGATATTGGTGCTTCTAATCAAGATGAGGCAAAAGAATGGGGGGTACGCCCTGGAGATATGGTCGTACCGTATTTCGAATTTACAGTAATGAATAATCCAAAGATGTTGTTAGCAAAAGCATGGGATAATCGTATTGGCTGTGCGATTGCTATAGATGTTTTAAAGAATTTAAAAGATGCTAAGCATCCTAATGTTGTATATGGTGTAGGCAATGTGCAAGAAGAAGTAGGTCTACGTGGAGCGAAAACAGCGACACATAAAATACAGCCTGATATCGGTTTTGCAGTTGATGTTGGTATTGCAGGTGATACTCCTGGAGTGACTGAAAAAGAAGCGATGGGTAAACTGGGAAAAGGTCCAGGAATTGTCTTGTATGATGCAAGTATGGTATCTCATAAAGGCTTGCGTGACTTTATTACAAATGTAGCGGATGAATTGAATATTCCTTATCAATTCGATTCAATGCCAGGTGGGGGAACGGATTCGGGTTCTATTCATGTTACAGCTAATGGTGTCCCAGCTTTATCTATAACAATTGCAACTCGTTATATCCATTCCCACGCAGCTATCATACATCGTGATGACTTTGAGAATACAGTGAAATTAATAACAGAAGTTGTAAAACGTTTAGATCGTGATGCTGTTAACGCGATTACATTCGATTAATTTAATTATCAAAACAAATAACAGCCGCAAGAAGCGGCTGTTATTTGTTTAAACCAGACTCTAAAGCATAGAGCATTTCTTTCTTTTCTTCGTCGGTAGAATTTTTCCAAATGACTTCAAAGAGAACCCCTAATCCGGGTAGCATTTTTTCTTCTCCGCTTTGGATTGCGTCTACAATGGTTTCTTGTAATTGATCTTGACTATTACCTGTTACATTATGCAAAATAGCATTTCTTAGATTTAATCCCATAATTATTCCTCCATTTTTGGTGTTCATTCTATTTTTTCTCAACTATCGATTTATTATGTATCATGTTTAGGCTATAATAGGAAAATCGAATTGACTAGAAAAGGAGTGAATGAACGTATGAAATTCATTCAATCTATACAAAATGAAAGAGTAAAGGCTTGGAAGAAGCTTTTAACGAAAAAAGGTCGAGATAAAGCAGGACTATTTCTTGTAGAAGGATTTCATTTAGTAGAGGAAGCTTTAAAACAAGATTTTGTTTTAACTTTAATAAAGGATGAAAAGATAGAATTCCCGATTAATTGGAATGTAGATGGGATTGAAATATATAATACAACGGCCTCAGTGGTAAAAGAATTAGCAGAAACTGAAACATCTCAAGCTGTTTTTGCTGTGTGTAAACAAAAAAAATATGAAGAAAAAAAATATCAAAAGTTATTATTGTTAGACGGTGTTCAAGATCCAGGGAATATGGGAACGATTATTCGAACAGCAGATGCAGCAGGTGTTGAAATAGTGGTATGCGGGGAAGGTTGTGTTGACATTTATAATAGTAAATCATTACGTTCAACACAAGGATCTATTTTTCATTTGCCTATTGTCAAAGCAAATTTGACCGAATATATTCATGGTTTACAAGATAAGAATATTCCTGTATTTGGGACATCGCTTTCTAATGCAATAGATTATCGAGAAGTAGAGACTAAAGAATGTTTTGCTTTAGTGATGGGGAATGAAGGAAATGGGGTTCGTGAAGAAATTCTAAATCAATGTACGCAAAATTTATATATACCTATTTATGGTGGAGCAGAATCTTTGAATGTAACGGTAGCAACAGGGATTCTTTTATATCATTTAAATAAATAGCAAGAACTTTACAAAGTACGGTTGCATACAGTAATAAAAATTACTATAATAGTTAGGTATATAAATAATGAAAAGCAGTGACAGAGAAAAGTAACTCTATTGGAACATACAGGGAGAAAATACCATTTGATTGAGAGTGTTTTCATGAAGAAAAAAGAGTGAAGTTCACCTCTTGAGCTGACATCGGGACCGCAATTTTTTGCGTAAAGATGCTCCGGTTGAGAAAACCGTTATCCTAATGAAGTAGTGTATAGATTATTTGTACATGTAACAAGGGTGGTACCGCGACGATTACCTCGTCCCTTTTTAGGGAGCGAGGTTTTTTTATTGTTAAAAAGATGTATCATTTTGGATTTAGTTTAATGTCTATCTTCAGCGTCTAGCCCCTCGAGGTCATAAGCCAATCCGGCTAGGAGGTTAAAGAGCAACCTTCTAGCCGACTCGTCTTATGCTTGTCGGGGCTGACCAAGACGCTTGCGCTTTTCTAATAAATTGGGAGCATAGTCTTTAGTCATTTGTCCAAATTAAGTGGAATTTACATACCGATTGAGTTCGGGAATAAAGGAGGAAATACATTATGCAAGAAACGTTAAAGCAACTACAAGCAGAGGCGCTTCAAAAAATTGAAGCAGCATCGGATTTGAAAGAATTAAACGATGTGCGAGTAGCTTATCTTGGAAAGAAAGGCCCAATTACTGAAGTTTTAAGAGGTATGGGTAAATTATCAGCTGAAGAGCGTCCAAAAATGGGAGCTTTAGTCAATGTTATTCGTGAAGAAATCGCTAAGAGTATTGAAAGCAAGCAAGCTGTATTAGAGGAAGCAGCAATTAATGCGAAATTGGCTGCTGAAACAATTGACGTAACGCTTCCTGGTTACACAGTGAAAGCTGGAGCATCTCATCCACTAACAAGAATAATTGAAGAAGCAGAAGATTTATTCATGGGAATGGGCTATACAGTAGAAGAAGGTCCTGAAGTAGAACAAGATTACTATAACTTTGAAGCATTGAACTTGCCACAAGGACACCCTGCTCGTGATATGCAGGATAGCTTCTATATTACGGATGAAACATTAATGCGTACACATACTTCACCAGTTCAAGTAAGAACGATGTTGAAGCATGCTGGTAAAGGACCAGTAAAAATTATTTGCCCTGGTAAAGTATACCGTCGTGATAATGATGATGCGACTCACTCACATCAATTCATGCAAATTGAAGGTTTAGTTGTAGATAAAAACATTGCAATGAGTGATTTATCTGGAACTTTAGAAGTGTTCGCGAAGAAAATGTTCGGTCAAGAACGTGAAATTCGCCTACGTCCAAGCTTCTTCCCATTCACAGAGCCTTCAGTAGAAGTAGATATTTCTTGTAAAATCTGCAGCGGTAAAGGCTGTAACGTTTGTAAGCAAACAGGTTGGATTGAAGTACTTGGAGCGGGTATGGTTCATCCAAACGTCTTAAGAATGTCAGGCTTTGATCCTGAGGTGTATTCTGGATTCGCTTTCGGTATTGGTGTAGAACGTATTGCGATGTTGAAATATGGTATCGATGATATTAGACATTTCTACAGTAATGATATTCGTTTCTTAAAACAATTCGAGCGTAACGAAGAATAATAAGAGGAGGGTTATATAATGTTTGTTTCATATAAATGGCTACAACAATATGTAGATTTAAACGGTATTTCAGCAGAAGATTTAGCTGATAAGATTACAAAGAGTGGTATTGAAGTTGAAGGTGTCGAAAAGAAAAGCGAAGGAATTAAAGGTGTAGTAGTTGGACACGTTTTAGAAAAAGTAAAGCATCCAGAAGCTGACAAACTAAATGTATGTCAAGTGGATATTGGAGCAGAAGAGCCAGTACAAATCGTATGTGGTGCTCCAAATGTGGATGCTGGACAAAAAGTTGCTGTAGCTACTGTAGGTGCAGTATTACCAGGCAACTTCAAAATTAAGAAAGCGAAACTTCGTGGTCAAGCTTCACACGGTATGATTTGTTCATTACAAGAGCTTGGTATTGAAACAAAGTTAATTGCGAAAGAATACAGCACAGGTATTTTCGTATTCCCTAATGATGTTGAAGTTGGAACAGATGCTTTAGTGCAACTTAGCTTAGATGACGAAGTATTAGAATTAGGCTTAACACCTAACCGTTCTGATTGCTTAAGTATGCTAGGTGTTGCATACGAAGTTGGAGCAATTTTAGGCAAAGAAGTAAAATGGCCTGAAATTAATGTAACAGAAAGCAGTGAAAAAGCTTCTGATTACATCTCTGTAGAAGTGGAAGCAAACGAAGATAATCCGCTATATACAGCTCGTGTTATTAAAGATGTAAAGGTTGGTCCATCACCACTTTGGTTACAAACAACGTTAATGTCTGCTGGTATTCGTCCACACAATAACGTAGTGGATATTACAAACTATATTTTATTAGAATATGGTCAACCACTTCATGCTTTCGACTATGACAAATTAGGTTCTAAGAAAATTGTTGTACGCAAAGCGAAAGCAGGAGAGAAAATGACTACTCTTGATGATGCAGAGCGTACGCTTCAAGATCATCAATTAGTTATTACAAATGGTACTGAGCCAGTTGCACTTGCAGGTGTAATGGGGGGAGCTAATTCAGAAGTAAGTGATACAACAACTACTGTACTTCTTGAATCAGCATACTTCACGGGTGCTTCTGTACGTAGAACGTCTAAAGATCATGCACTTCGCAGTGAAGCAAGCGCTCGTTACGAAAAAGGGGTAGATCCAGCTCGTGTACGTGCAGCAGCTGACCGCGCAGTAGCTCTTATCGAGCAATATGCAGGTGGAACAGTGTTAGAAGGATCAGTAGAAGTGGATACTTTAACTGTTGAGCCGGCGGTAGTTTCAATTACAATTGATAAAATCAATACATTATTAGGTACTTCTTTAACAATGTCTGAAGTAGAAGCTATTTTCGCAGCATTGAAATTCGAAAGTGCTGTTGAAGATGACACAATTACAGTCACAGTACCTACTCGTCGTGGTGATATCACGATTCCAGAAGACTTAGTGGAAGAAGTAGCTCGTCTTTATGGTTATGATAATATTCCAAAAACACTTCCTTTTACAACTGGAACAGTAGGACAATTAACTCCTTACCAAGCAAAACGCCGTCTCGTTCGTCGTTACTTACAAGGTGCTGGTCTATATCAAGCTGTAACATATGGTTTAACTTCTGAAGCAAAAGCAACAGCTTTCGCGATCGAAAAAGCGGATACTGTGAAGCTTGCAATGCCAATGAGTGAGGAAAGAAGTGTACTTCGTCAAAGCTTAGTACCTCATTTATTAGAAGCGCTACAATACAATGTAGCTCGTCAAAATGATACTGTCGCTTTATATGAAACAGGTACAGTATATTTAAATAATACGGATGATGATTTACCATCCGAAAGAGAACATGTGGCTGGAGCAATGACTGGCTTATGGCATTCTCAACTATGGCAAGGTGAGAAGAAACAACTTGATTTCTTCGTAGCCAAAGGTATTCTTGAAGGCATGTTTGAAAAGCTTGGTGTTAGTGAGCAAATCGTATTCCAAGCGGCTGTTATCGAAGGTATGCACCCAGGTAGAACAGCTAGCATTACGCTAAACGGAGAATACATCGGTTATGTTGGTCAAGTACACCCAATGGTTGAACAAAACCATGACATTAAAGCAACATATGTATTCGAGCTTTCATTAAAAGCATTACTAGAAGCTGCTGTAGCACCAATTGCTTATACTAGCATCCCACGTTTCCCATCTATTACTCGTGATATCGCACTTGTTGTTGATAAAGCAACTGTAGCGGGTGATATTCAAGCAATTATTACAGAAGCTGGTGGTAAGTTATTAAAAGAGGTTTCTGTGTTCGACTTATACGAAGGAGAGCGTATGGAAGAAGGGAAGAAATCAATCGCGTTCTCATTAAAATACTTCGATCCTGCAAAAACATTAACAGACGAAGATATTACAAAAGCGCATAACAAAGTTTTAGATGCAGTGAAAGAAAAAATCGGAGCTGAGCTTCGAGGATAATAAAAAAAGTGCCTAAAAGTTGTTGGCTTTTAGGCACTTTTTAACAAGATGAGGAAGTATTTTTCTTGTTATAAGAGTCTCATTCAAAAGTCAGTTCTTCGACCAGCTTTTGAATGAGGCTTTTATTTTTTTGCCAATAATTTCTTGGCTTTATCTGTATTGGCGAAATGTAGTTTCGTAAAAGATTGTAAACTTTCGAGACCTTTTGATTGAATTAATCTAGCTGCAGCTATGTCTACTTTCGGTCCAGCACCTTTAGGAATGATGAAACCGGCTTCCTTACTAAGTTCATCAAACTTTTTGACAAAGGCAGCTCTGGCCAAAATCGACGCGGCAGCAACGCTAACATGGATGCTTTCGGCGCCAGTACTTAAGTAAATTTTGTCGGCAGAAAACATCTCTTGATTCTTTAAGTAGCCGAAAAAGACATCTGGCTTTGCGAATTGGTCAATTAAGACCGCCTCTGCTTTTATAGGTTGAATTTTATCAATTAATTTTTTTAAGGCTAAATTATGTAAGTAAGCTTTAATTTTTCCTTGTGACATTCCTTTTGCTTGAAGAGTATTGTACTTTGCATTATCCAAAACAAGTAATGTAAAAGGAACAGCATGCTTTAGCTGTGAGGCGATTTGCAAGATTTCTGGATCCTTAATATTTTTAGAATCGCGGACACCTAATTCTTTAAGTATTGGTATAGTTTCGCGGTTTGCATATACGGCTGCTACAGTAATTGGTCCAAAATAGTCACCAGTTCCCACTTCGTCAGATCCAATGACATTTAGTTCACCAATGTTTGCTGGTGGAGAATAGGAATGATGTTTAACATTATTTTTCTTTACTGTAGATGTGGATTTTATTTCCGTTTGCTGAGATTGCCATTTTGCTGCTTCTTGTTCAGCAAGTACTCCTTGAAATAATACTTTCCCTGATTTATACGCAGTAACATTGCATTGATTTACTTTGGCAGAAAAGATTCCACCAGCAGGAGTTACAGATTTTAATTGGTCTTTGTAATAATCAGCCATTTTTGATATAGTCGATACATTCATTTGTAAAACGACAGTTGCCATTGTGAAACTCCTTTCCAATATGGATGATAGTATACTCTATTGTATCACTTTGGGATTTTATATTTTCATGCCGATAGTGTTCATGTTATCATAGAGATTAGGATTCTTTAGATTGGAGGTTATGATTTTGTCAGACATCAAAAAAAATAAAATAACCGTTGATATTTATGGGCAACAATATACGATTGTCGGCACTGAATCATCTAGCCATATCCGTTTGGTAGCCTCTTTAGTAGATGATAAAATGCGGGAAATCAATGAGAAGAATCCACATTTGGATGTTAGTAAACTAGCTGTTTTAACAGCTGTCAATACGATTAGTGAATATCTTAAACTAAAAGATCAATTAAATCTTTTAGAGATGGAACAAAAGACAGAAAAGGATTGAAAAAAATGCTAGATTTAATACTTTTAGTTATTTTCCTAATGGGTGTAACAGTTGGATTAAGACGTGGTTTTATTCTTCAACTTATACATTTAACTGGATTCTTAGTAGCATTTATTGTTGCTGTTTTAACATATGATCAACTTGCGCCGAAGCTTGAATTATGGATTCCTTTTCCATCTATGGGAGAAACATCTTCCTTTAATTTGCTATTCGATAGTGTTGGTTTAGATCAAGCGTATTACAATGCGATAGCTTTTATCGCCATTTTCTTTGGCGTTAAAATTTTGTGGCAAATATTTGGTTCGATGCTAGACTTTATTGCGCAATTCCCAATTCTGAAACAATTAAATAGATGGGGTGGCGGGATCTTAGGGTTTCTAGAATCTTATCTTATCATATTTGTTTTATTATACCTAGCAGCCCTTCTGCCAATAGAATTTATTCAGAATCATATTCAAAACTCTTTCTTGGCAGAATCTATGATTAAACATACACCGATTCTTTCGGAAAAGTTAAAGGATCTCTGGTTTCATTATATGTCAGCATAGAGCTGATCCAAAAAAGCTGAACATTCCATTGGCTATTTTGGATTAGCTTTTTTGTTTAAAGGTTTAAATATTATATAATTTTGGACATAGATTATGGAAATGAAGGTGAAATTTGAATGGTAAATAAAAAAGATATTATTAAGTTGCTCGAAACGATAGCTTTATATATGGAACTAAAAGGAGAAAATCCATTTAAAATTGCTGCTTTTCGAAAAGCAGCAGCTAGTTTAGAAAGTGATCAGCGCAGTCTAAAAGAAATAGATGATTTCACTCAATTATCTGGTATTGGAAAAGGAACCGCAGCTGTCATTACTGAATACATAGAGAAGGGTGAATCTGAAACTCTCCATCAATTGCAATCTGAAGTTCCAGATGGTCTGCTTCCATTGTTAAAAATTGCAGGTCTTGGAGGTAAAAAAATTGCAAAGTTATATAAGGAATTAAATATTACTAATGCACAAGAATTACAAGCTGCTTGTGAAGCGAAAAAAGTGAGCGCATTAGCTGGATTTGGAGCAAAGTCAGAAGAGAAGATTTTGGCAGCTTTACAGGAACAAAGCTCAGGTCCGGAGCGGTTACCACTTGCTTATGTATTACCTATTGCAGAAGAAATTGAAGCATTCTTAGCTACTATTCCAGAAGTTGAGAAATTTTCGAGAGCTGGTAGTCTGCGACGAATGAAAGAAACGGTTAAAGACTTGGATTTTATTATTGCTACGAATAATTCTTTGGCTGTTAAAGAGAAACTTTTAAGCATTGAAAACGTAAAGAATATTATCGGTGCAGGAAATACAAAAGTATCGGTGACACTTGCTTATCAATATGATGTATCGGTGGATTTTCGTCTTGTTAAACCAGAAGAATTTTATACAACCTTACACCATTTTACAGGATCGAAGGATCATAATGTTCGAATGCGACAATTAGCAAAGGACCGAGGCGAAAAAATTAGTGAATATGGTGTGGAAAATGTAGAAACGGGTGAAGTTCGTACATTTAATAGTGAAGAAGAATTTTATGCCTATTTTGATTTGCCTTATATAGCACCTGAATTTCGAGAGGATGGAAGTGAAATCGATTCTTTTGCTGGCAAAGAGCTTCTTTCACAAGGTGAAATTCAAGGCGATTTACATATGCATACGACATGGAGCGACGGTGCTTATTCAATAGAAGAAATGATTGAAGCTTGTCGTGCTAAAGGATATAAATATATGGCTATTACCGATCATTCAAAGTATTTAAAGGTTGCCAACGGTTTAACAGAAGAACGATTAAGAGAGCAAATCAAAATAATAAAAGAATTAGATAAAAAATATGATGATATATTAATACTTGCTGGAATAGAGATGGACATTTTACCGGATGGAACATTAGATTACGATAATGAATTACTTCAAGAATTAGATATAGTTATCGCTAGTATTCACTCGAGTTTTTCTCAAAGTCGAGAGAAGATCATGGATCGATTGAAAACTGCACTTCAAAATCCACATGTAGATTTGATAGCACATCCGACGGGGCGATTAATTGGTCGACGAGAAGGATATGATGTGGATATTGAGGAATTGATTGAACTAGCAAAAGAAACAAATACAGCATTGGAGCTAAATGCAAATCCAAATCGTTTAGATTTATCGGTAGAGCATTTGAAGAAAGCTCAGGCTGCTGGAGTCAATATTATGATTAATACAGATGCACATAATATGGATATGCTCGACCATATGAGCATTGGTGTGTCGAATGCTATGAAAGCACATATGAAAAGTGCAACAATATTAAATACCAAAAGTACAGATGAATTATTAGCATTTTTAAAAAGAAATGACTGACTAATACAAGACACAAATTAAAAATAGGAGGATTATTCTCCGTGAATAATAAAACGTTAAAATCATTAGAATTTGATAAAATTCGTGAGCAGTTACTACAGTTTGGATCTTCCTCATTGGGAAGAAAAAAAATTGAACAGTTAGTTCCATCAACTTCATTTGCTGAAGTTGAAAAATGGCAGGCTGAAACTGATGAAGGAGCTACAGTGATACGTCTAAAAGGCAATGTCCCTTTAGACGGAATATTTGACATATCGCCACATGCAAAAAGAGCAAAAATTGGCGGTATGTTAAGCCCAAATGAATTAAAGGAAATCGCATCTACTTTGCGTGCTGGGAGAGTACTGCAGCATTTTATTGACGACTTAATCGATGCAGAAGTGGAGCTGCCACTTTTAGATGCACAAATCCATTCATTATACGATTTATATGATATCGAAAAACTGATTTCAAATGCTATTGGTGACCAAGGAGAAGTATTAGATACTGCCAGTGAGAAGCTTAGAATTCTTCGTAGTCAATTGCGAGCAAATGAAGCACGAGTGAGAGATAAATTAGAAGGTATGATTCGTTCATCAAATGCAGCAACCATGTTATCGGATAGCATTATTACGATTCGCAATGATCGCTTTGTAATTCCTGTAAAACAAGAATATAAAGGAGTCTATGGCGGAATCGTTCATGATCAATCATCTTCCGGACAAACTCTATTTATAGAACCACAAGCAATTGTTGAATTAAATAATGCTTTACAAGAAATTAGAGCAAATGAACAACAAGAAATTGAAAGAATTCTAATTCAACTTTCTGTAACGGTTGGAGAGTATACATCGGAGCTAATGCATAATGTCTATATTCTCGGACAGATGGATTTTATTTTTGCCAAAGCAAGATATGCTAGTAGTATGAAAGCGACGAAACCAACTCTTAATAATGAGGGAAGAGTCAATCTTATTAAAGCGAAGCATCCATTGATTGATCGAAACCAAGTGGTTGCCAACGATATTTTTATAGGGAAGGACTTCTCTACTATTGTTATTACAGGTCCTAATACAGGTGGTAAAACGGTAACTTTAAAAACAGTAGGTTTATGCTCATTGATGGCCCAAGCAGGTTTACAAATTCCTACTTTAGATGGTTCGGAAACATGCGTATTTGAAAAAATCTTTTCAGATATTGGAGACGAACAATCGATTGAACAAAGCTTAAGTACATTTTCTTCTCATATGGTAAATATTGTAGAGATTTTAGATGAAGTCGATAGTAATACGTTAGTATTGTTTGATGAATTAGGTGCAGGAACGGATCCTCAAGAAGGAGCAGCGTTAGCAATCAGTATTCTAGATGAAGTACATGCACGTGGAGCACGTATTATTGCGACCACTCATTATCCAGAATTAAAAGCATACGGTTATAACAGAGAAGGTGTAGTTAACGCGAGTGTAGAATTTGATGTTGAGACATTAAGTCCAACATATAAGCTGTTAATTGGTGTACCAGGACGTAGTAATGCTTTTGAAATATCGAAAAGACTTGGTTTATATGACAGAATTATAAATAATGCTAAAGGATATATTGGTGAAGATACGAATAAAGTGGAGAATATGATTGCATCCCTTGAATATAGCCGTAAGCAAGCTGAAGATGAAAGAATGGAAGCAAGAGAATATTTAAGAAGTGCTGAAAAGCTTCACAGTGATCTTCAACGTGAGATGGTAGCATATTACGAAGAAAGAGATGCTGAAATTAATGCGGCCAAAGAGAAAGCTCAAAAAATTATTGAACAAGCAAAAATTGAGGCAGAGCAGGTAATTTCTGATCTTAGAAACTTGAGATTGCAAAAGCATGCAGAAGTTAAAGAGCATGAACTGATTGAAGCAAGAAAAAAATTAGAAGATGCTACTCCAACTATTACGAAAAAAACGAAAAAAATTATTCCGCAAAAACATGAGTTGCAAGTTGGAGATGAGGTAAAGGTTATAAGCTTTAATGGAAAAGGTAGCTTATTGGAAAAAGTTTCGAATGATGAATGGCTCGTACAAATTGGAATTATGAAAATGAAGGTAAAAGAACATGATTTAGAGTATATTAAACCTCAAAAGCAGACCGAAACAAAACCACTAGCAACGGTTAAAGGGAAAGATTTTCATGTAAGTCTAGAATTAGATTTACGTGGAGAACGCTATGAAAATGCTCTAGCTCGAGTGGAAAAATATATTGATGATGCACTGCTAGCTAATTATCCAAGAGTATCTATTATTCATGGAAAAGGTACTGGTGCACTGCGACAAGGTGTTCAAGAATACTTAAAAAACCACCGATCTGTAAAAAAAATTCGTTTTGGAGAAGCGGGTGAAGGTGGAAGTGGTGTAACGGTAGTCGAGTTTAAATAAGAAAAACAATCACCGATTCTTTTTAAAGAAAATAATATGCTCGAGTATTGTTTGATCTATAATTATTGTCATAAAAATGATTAAACTCCCATCAAACAGGAGTCATTCGGGAGCAATAAGACGTACCTTGTAAAAAGGGAGTTTTTCCCTTCTGAAAAGGAACGAATTTTAGTCAAGCATGGCAGGTGTATGGTTAGACAAAGAAATGCAAAAATGTCATATAAGATATGGAACAAAGGCTTAAGATCGCCACTTCCTATGACAATGCCTTTGTGAACCATATCCTGTAGAGGCCTCCAATCAGCATAAGTCAAGCTATCTAGATGGTAGCTTTTGGAACCTTCTGGATAGCTTGGCTAAACACTATCTGATTTTAATGGATATTTATCTTTTCTTTTGACTTGTTTTCTAATAGATTGTTGTTTTTAAATAAGTTCAGTGAATAAAATGAGCATAAGTGTAAGTTGAGAAACGCTTGCTGTATCAGCGGAGAAGGTTAAGCGCCCGTACCGTGTAAGCGAGTGAAGCGGAATTCAATCAGACTGTAATCACTAAATGGTTCTTAGGCAACAAAGTATGCGAAAACAGCCTTTCTTTTAAAAGTAGAACCATTAATAAACTGAGGAGTAAATCGAATGGAAGCATTTTGGTCTAATGAATATGTTTATATGGCTGCTTATTGTAGCGTAGTTGTGCTATGCATAGTCGTATTTTTAGCTGTTTTTGAATTAGTTACAAAGTATCGTAACTGGGAAGAAATAAAGAAAGGAAATATGGCTGTTGCCATGGCAACGGGGGGGAAAATCTTCGGTATCGCGAATATTTTTCGTCATTCCATTTTACAAAATGATGATTTAATTCATATGGTCTATTGGGGAGTATTTGGATTTGTTTTATTGCTTGTAGGATATTTTATTTTTGAATTTTTAACACCAGGATTTAAAATTGATGAAGAAATACAAAATGATAATAGAGCTGTAGGCTTTATTTCGATGATGATCTCCATAGGCTTTTCATATATAATTGGGGCTGGAATTTCGTAAAATGTTATTCCTTCATTGAAAATGACTGGAAATAAGAATAGATATTCAGTTATTACGAGAAATTTTTTCTTTTCATTGCTGCTTTATGCAGAGTGGCCTAGTTTTATGAAATTCTATTTTATAATTTTGCAAAAGTATCTAAGTTTGTTATCTTAATTTTGAACGATGAGCTCAAGCTAGTGCGTGATAAAAGGGGAGAGTATATGTGGAGACTTTAGCAAAGGTGTTAATTTCTGTAGCATCATGCTTTGTGATTATTGGAATTGTTTATTTAATTGTAGGAATTTAATAGAATATAGGTCTAAATTTACTGATTCAAAAGTAGTGAAATGTCACAGCTATAGGAAAGCAATTTTGCTTAATAGCTGTGTTTTTTAATTTAAATATTCATAATTGTCACAAAAAAGATAATATATTATAATTAAATGGTATGAATTCAATAATTTTACAAAGGAGGTATTTTGATGGGAGAAAAGTTGTGGGAAAAGCACTATCCAGAAGATATGCCGATAAATATGGAGTATGGAACGCTTCCACTTCAAACTTACTTAAAAGATGCTGCGGAAAAATCTCCACAAAAAGCTGCAATTCATTTTATGGGAAAAGAATTAACTTTTCTAGAATTGTATCATTCAGCATTAAAGGTAGCTAATTACTTACAGGAAATTGGAATTAAAAAGGGCGACCGTATTGCTATTATGCTTCCGAATACACCACAATCCGTTATTAGTTATTATGGTATACTTTTCGCCGGTGGTGTAGTCGTTCAAACAAATCCCCTTTATATGGAAAGAGAATTAGAATATCAGATGAATGACTCAGGGGCAAAAGCTATTATTACGTTAGATATATTATTTCCTAGAGTATCCTCAGTCAAAAATAATACGAATTTAGAACATATTATTGTAACCGCTATCAAAGATTATCTACCTTTTCCAAAAAATCTTATTTATCCTTACATGCAAAAAAAGCAGTACGGCATTGTTGTGAATGTAAAGCATGAGGGTTCAAATCATCTACTCCGAGAAATTATGAAAATAGCTCCTGCAAAAGAAATTGAATTAGAAGTTGATATTGAAAATGATTTAGCATTGCTTCAGTATACAGGAGGAACTACTGGATTCCCTAAAGGGGTTATGTTAACGCATAAAAATCTTGTTTCTAATACGAAAATGTGTAAATCATGGCTTTACAAATGTAATGAAGGTGAAGAATCTGTATTAGGTATACTTCCATTTTTCCATGTATATGGAATGACAACGGTTTTAATACTTGCTGTTATGGAAAGACATAAAATGATTCTATTGCCTAAATTTGATGCTGAAACTACATTAAAAACGATTGATAAACAAAAACCAACTTTATTTCCAGGAGCACCTACAATTTATATCGCCTTGTTAAACCATAAAAATCTATCAAAATATGATTTATCTTCTATCAGTGCTTGTATTAGTGGATCCGCACCATTGCCTGTAGAAGTACAGGAACGATTTGAAAGAGTAACGAATGGAAAGTTAGTTGAAGGTTATGGACTAACAGAGACTTCACCGGTTACACATGCCAACTTTTTATGGGATCGTCCTAGAGTAAAAGGTAGTATAGGGGTACCGTACCCTGATACAGATGCAGCTATTTTATCACCTGAAACTGGAGAGCCTCTTCCAATAAATGAAGTTGGAGAAATAGGTATTAAAGGCCCTCAGGTAATGAAAGGGTATTGGAATAGACCTGAAGATACAGAAAATACATTCAGAAACGGTTGGTTTTTAACAGGTGATTTAGGTTATATGGATGAAAATGGCTATTTTTATGTAGTCGATCGTAAGAAAGATATGATTATAGCTGGTGGATATAATATATATCCTCGCGAAGTGGAAGAAGTACTATATGAACATGAAGATGTTCAAGAATGTGTAGTAGCTGGAATTCCTGATCCATATAGGGGAGAAACGGTGAAAGCATATGTAGTATTAAAAGAAGGCAGTAAATTAACAGAAAAAGATTTAAATGAATTTTCTCGAAAACATTTAGCAGCATATAAGGTGCCAAGAATGTATGAATTTAGAGCTGAATTACCTAAAACAGCAGTTGGGAAAATTCTGCGTCGTTCGTTAGTTGATGAAGAGAAAAAGAAAATGGCTAATGACATAAAACAAGCTTAAATAAAAGAGCATTGCGCTCTTATATTTATCTGATTTTTAGACAAGCTTCAAATATCGTTGTATAATAAAAAATATAATAAAAGGAATCGGGTTCTCCTTTCTAGAATATACTTGACATCAATTCATTTGGATATTATTATAAAAATATGAATGATGATTCATTCATTTCTCTGAAAGGGGAACTCCATTTTGAAAAAGAATAAACCGAAGTATAAACAAATAATAGATGCAGCAGTAATCGTTATTGCGGAGTATGGTTATCACCAAGCACAAGTATCTAAGATTGCCAAACAAGCAGGAGTTGCTGATGGTACGATTTATTTATACTTTAAGAACAAGGAAGACATTTTAATTTCTCTATTCCAAGAGAAAATGGGTGAGTTAGTTGAGAAAATTGAAGATGAGGTTAGAGGAAAACAAAGTGCATCTGAAAAGCTATCAGTATTGATTAAAAAGCATTTTGAAATTCTTTCAAATGATCCTCATTTGGCAAAAGTAACTCAGTTAGAACTAAGACAGTCTAATAAAGATCTTCGTTTTAAGATAAATGAAGTATTGAAAGGCTATTTAGTATTAGTAGACAGTGTTCTTAAAGAAGGTATTGAAACAGGTGAGTTTAAAGCTAATTTGAACTATAAGTTAGCTAGACAAATGATATTTGGAACACTTGATGAAATTGTTACTACATGGGTTATGAATGAACAAAAATATGATCTTCAAGACTTAACTATGGATGTACATAATTTATTTATTGCAGGACTTATTCAAAACAAAAATGTCTAAAGATTGAAAGGGTATCGAAAAATTGATACCCTTTTAATTAAAATGTTTTGAACTGCTAAAAAATAACTTATATACTATATTATGTATTAAATAGAAAAAGAAGTAAGAGCAAGGGGGATTTGAATGCAATTAATTTCGTATAGTGTTGATGATTATGTAGCGGTTGTCAATATTACTAAACCACCAGCGAATGCCTTATCTTCACAAGTAATTCAAGAAATATCATCTTTACTAGATCTTTTAGAAGATGACCAAGCAGTACGGGTAATTGTTATTCAAGGTGAGGGAAGATTTTTTTCAGCAGGCGCAGATATTAAAGAATTCACAACGATTACATCGGGAGAAGCTTTTGCTAAATTAGCTGCTAGAGGACAAGAACTTTTCGAAAGAATGGAACAATTCTCGAAACCTATTATTGCTAGTATACATGGAGCTGCATTAGGCGGTGGACTTGAACTAGCAATGGCATGTCATATTCGCTATGTTACCGAAAATGCAAAGCTTGGTTTGCCAGAGTTACAATTAGGTCTTGTACCGGGATTTGCAGGTTCTCAAAGGCTACCACGCTATGTTGGAGTAGCAAAGGCAGCAGAAATGTTATTTACGAGTGAACCAATTTCAGGAAAAGAAGCTGTTAAATGGGGATTAGCGAATGCCGCTTATCCAGAAGAAGAACTTCAAGGTGCAGTACTAACATTAGCTAAAAAGGTAGCATTGAAGAGTCCATTAGCTTTGAGGAAAGCTATCGAACTACTAAACTATACAAAACATCAACAATTTTACCAAGGTGTACAAAAAGAAGCAGAATACTTTGGAGAAATATTTGTCTCTGAGGATGCGAAAGAAGGTATCTCTGCATTTATTGAAAAAAGGCAACCGCAGTTTTCTGGAAAGTAAATTGCGCCCTAAATATTCTAAATCTTCATAATTAAATTATAACAGGAGGCTAATACATGAATATTTATGTTTTATTAAAAAGAACATTTGACACTGAAGAAAAAATAACTTTAGCAAGTGGCAAAATCAATGAAGATGGTGCTGAATTTATTATTAACCCTTACGATGAGTACGCAGTAGAAGAAGCGATTGTTACTAGAGATGCTCATGGTGGAGAAGTGACAGTTGTTTCTGTAGGGAACGAAGAAGCTGAGAAACAATTAAGAACAGCTTTAGCTATGGGTGCTGATAAAGCCGTGCTTATTAATGTAGAAGATGATGTAGAAGATGGAGATCAATTTACAACATCAAAAATATTAGCTGAATATTTAAAAGATAAAGAAGCAGATTTAATTATTGCAGGTAATATAGCAATTGACAGTGGATCTGGACAAGTAGGTCCACGTGTTGCGGAATTGCTAGACATTCCATATATCACAACAATTACAAAATTAGATATTGATGGAACGAATGTAAGCGTTGTCCGTGACGTTGAGGGTGATTCGGAAGTAATTGAAACAAGCCTACCTCTTTTAGTAACAGCTCAACAAGGTCTAAATGAGCCACGTTATCCATCTTTACCAGGTATTATGAAAGCGAAGAAAAAGCCGTTAGATGAATTAGAATTAGATGATTTAGATTTAGAAGAAGACGATGTGGAAGCTAAAACAAAAACAATTGAGATATTCTTACCTGCTCAAAAAGAAGCGGGTAAAGTTCTAGAAGGTGAATTACAAGAGCAAGTAACGGAACTTGTAAGTCTTCTACACAATGAAGCAAAAGTAATATAAATCCAACATGATGGTAATAGGAGGTTATTATAGATGGCTAGAAAAATTCTTGTACTAGGTGAAGTTCGTGATGGTTCACTTCGTAATGTATCTTTTGAAGCAGTAGCTGCTGCTAAAATTGCTTCTGAAGGTGGGGAAGTAGTTGGTGTATTAATTGGAGATGCAGTTCAAGCACTAGGAAGTCAACTTATTCAATATGGTGCAGATCGTGTAGTTGTTGTTGAAGATAGTAAACTTGCTCAATATACGTCAGACGGATATTCTCAAGCATTATTATCAGTAGTTGATCAAGAAAGTCCTGAAGGAATTATCTTTGGTCACACGGCTCAAGGGAAAGATTTAGCACCGAAAATCGCAGCTAAACTAGAAGCAGGTTTAGTTTCAGATAGCACAGCATTAGAAGTAGCAGGTGGTAATTTAGTATTTGTTCGTCCAATATACTCTGGAAAAGCTTTTGAAAAGAAAATCGTTACGGATGGTATTATCCTTGCTACAATTCGTCCTAATAATATCGCTCCATTAGAAAAGGATGAATCTCGTTCAGGTGACGTATCAGTAGTTTCTTCTGAAATTAAAGATTTACGTTCAATTATTAAAGAGGTTGTACGTAAAGCAACTGAAGGTGTTGATCTTTCTGAAGCAAAAGTAGTTGTAGCTGGTGGACGTGGTGTGAAAAGTGAAGAAGGATTTGAACCACTAAAGGAATTAGCAAATGTCCTTGGAGGAGCAGTTGGTGCATCGCGCGGAGCTTGTGATGCAGAATATTGTGATTACTCACTTCAAATTGGCCAAACGGGTAAAGTTGTAACACCTGATTTATATATCGCTTGCGGTATTTCAGGAGCAATTCAACATTTAGCAGGTATGTCAAATTCAAAAGTAATCGTAGCTATTAACAAAGATCCAGAAGCGAACATCTTTAAAGTAGCTGACTACGGTATCGTTGGAGATCTATTTGAAGTAGTACCAATGTTAACGGAAGAATTGAAGAAATTAAAAGTTAACGTATAATATGTAATGAAAAGGTGTCTCAAAAGTAATACTTTTGTATGACACCTTTTTTATGTAATAGACTAGAATTTTTTAAAGAGATTATTTGGGTAATATACATACTAGATGTACAAATCATTTTTAGATAATCATGAAAGATTAGAATGGATTTTGTAGGAAAAGATAGCTTTGTATAAAGGTAGATTAGACAAAATCTAGTAGGAAAAACAATGGGATACTTTGAATAATCACTTTGAAATAAAGTAGAGTAATTTATAATTCTTTAATATATAGGAATATTCTTCATGAAAAAGGGTATATTACGTGTGTACAACTAAACAAATTATTAGCATCTTAGAATGTAACAATGTTATACTAACATTAGTTATTTTAGTAATTATTAGGAGGGCTTTCGTATGGCGATTGTCAATGCAACAGATCAAAGTTTTTCAACTGAAACTGCTCAAGGCTTAGTATTAGCAGATTTTTGGGCAGCATGGTGCGGACCTTGTAAAATGATTGCTCCTGTATTAGAGGAGTTAGATAGTGAAATGAGCGATACTGTAAAAATCGTTAAAGTAGATGTTGATGCAAATCCAGAAACTGCAGGAAACTTTGGTGTTATGAGTATCCCAACACTAATTCTTTTCAAAAATGGAGAAGTAGTAGATAAAGTAGTAGGATTCCAACCAAAAGAAGCTCTAGCTGAGCTGGTAAAAAGACACGCATAATAGCAAATGTCCAAAAGTTTACCTTTTGGACATTTTTTATATTGTTAAGAAAATACTAAAATTCTAGAATTGTGATTGTGCTATTTTTTCGGGAAAGAGTGAATTCTAGCAAATCTCTATGGATAGTGAAATCCTTAATTAAATATCATACTACTTAGGTACCTATATATAGGTACTTATTTTTTTAAATAGAACTTAATTAATGGATGAACGGAAGTAGGAAAGTGAGTTTACGAAAACAGCCTAATTAATCAAAATTTATGATTAGCAGTAAAGTACTACTAGATAAAGTAAAAAGATAGATTTCATTATTTTAGAATATTTTATTGTAAATGTGTGATCAATGATTAGTGAAAGCTAATGAAGCTGAAAAGAATTCATCATCTTTCTATATGATATTCGTGTAATTAGTTGGAGCTTTGTTTAGTTTTTTACAGTGACATTGTATAATAAGAGAAGTAAAATCATTCATTTTATGTGAAGAGGAGGCAAACTTGTGAATGAATTGATAAAAGCAAAACTTGCTTTGCTTCCAGATCAACCAGGGTGTTACTTGATGAAAGATCGTCAAGGTTCCGTTATATATGTTGGGAAAGCAAAAATTCTAAAAAATCGAGTGCGCTCATATTTTACAGGGTCACATGATGGAAAGACACTTCGTCTTGTTAATGAAATAGAGGATTTTGAATATATTATAACGTCGTCCAACATAGAAGCATTATTATTGGAATTGAACTTAATTAAAAAGTATGATCCTAAGTACAATGTCATGCTGAAGGATGATAAGAGTTATCCATTTATTCAGCTAACCAATGAAAAGCATCCACGGCTGATTATTACTCGTAAAGTAAAGCGTGGAAAAGGGAAATATTTTGGTCCATATCCAAATGTAAGTGCTGCAAATGAGACAAAAAAGTTATTAGATCGTATTTATCCGCTTCGTAAGTGCACATCGCTACCTGATAAAGTGTGTTTGTATCACCATATAGGACAATGTTTGGCTCCTTGTGTATTCGATATTAATGAAGAACAATACAAAGAAATTACCACTGAAATTACAAAGTTCTTAAATGGTGGTTTTGAGGATATTAAGAAAGATTTGACGGTAAAAATGACAGAGGCTGCTGAAGAATTAGATTTTGAGAGAGCGAAAGAATACCGTGATAAAATATCTCATATTGAAGCCACAATGGAAAAACAAAAAATGGTCATGACTGATTTCACGGATCGAGATGTCTTCGGGTATGCATTTGATAAAGGATGGATGTGTGTTCAAGTGTTCTTTGTAAGACAAGGAAAAGTAATTGAACGCGATGTTTCTATGTTCCCTATACATGATGAGCCAGAAGAAGAGCTTCTCACCTTTTTAGGACAGTTTTACGATAAAGCCAATCATATTAAACCAAAAGAAATTCTTTTACCATACTCTGTAGATAGTGATATCGTTCAAGAATTGTTAGGGATTAAGACGCTACAGCCACAGCGAGGTCAAAAGAAAGAATTAGTAAAGTTAGCTAATAAAAATGCGAAAAATGCTTTAAATGAAAAGTTCCTTCTTATTGAAAAAGATGAAGAAAGAACAATTAAAGCAGTTGAAAATTTAGGAGCAACATTAGGTATATATACTCCACATAGAATTGAAGCGTTCGATAACTCAAATATACAAGGAACGAACCCAGTTTCAGCTATGGTTGTTTTTATTGATGGGCAAGCAGATAAAAAGCAATATCGAAAGTACAAAATTAAATCGGTTCAGGGACCAGATGACTATGAATCAATGAGAGAAGTTGTACGAAGAAGATATAGTAGAGCCTTAAAAGAAGGGCAAGCTTTACCGGATTTAATCATTATTGATGGTGGTAAAGGGCATATAGAGTCTGTTAGGGATGTTTTAGAAAACGAACTAGGGCTAGATATTCCATTAGCTGGTTTAGTAAAGGATGAAAAACATCGTACAGCCAATTTATTAATGGGAAACCCATTGGAAATTGTACCTTTAGATGTTAGAAGTCAAGAATTCTATTTGCTTCAACGTATTCAAGATGAAGTTCACCGTTTTGCGATTACTTTTCATCGTCAAATTAGAGGGAAAAGTGTTTTTCAATCAAAATTGGATGAAATACCTGGTATAGGAGTAAAAAGGAAAACAACGTTATTGAAGCATTTTGGATCTTTGAAAGCAATGAAGGAAGCTAAACTCGAAGACTTTGTAAAGTTAGGTATTCCTCAAAACGTAGCCTCTGAGCTTATGGAAAAGCTTAAAGAATAAATCATGTAAGTACATGAGTGAAAATAACGTGATTCTTACTATAAAAACTATTCAAATAAAACCATTATCGAGCATTGCATGCAAATCAATTGCTTAACAGATAAAAAGAAGGAAACAAAAACGGTCATTTAACTTGACCTCTTTTTGTTTCCTTCTTTTTAATAGGCTGTGCTAAATTTTGTTGATACTAGTTACAATCCGGAAGAAGGCTTATAACAAAGTCTTTTATTCCTGTGAATCGTCTACTATATCTTTTGTATCCCAACGAACGATAAATTTGGCTTTTTCAGCTTTTCTCTTTGCTTCTGGTGCTGCTTCTGTAATTCGTTTCTTTTGTAGCTCAATTTGTTGTGCTAAAAAGCCAGCTTCAAGTTGAAACTCACTATCTTCATTTAAATCAAATCTTCTTGTAACAATTGGACCAAATAAGGTAAATTCCGCTTCATTTTTTGTGTGTTTTTCTTCTTGTAAAATACCCCAACCTGCATTTTCAAAGAAATCAATTACCTCATTGAGATCGGTTAAAGGGAATTTTCGTGCTAACTGTTTCCCAGCCCAATATAAAACCTGAGTATGCTCTTTTCCTAATAAGTCTGGTAACAATACATCTCTAAGAATTTCTTTACTGAATATGGAAACTGTTTCGTTTTGTAAAGGTTGATTTTGTACATCTTCGTTTTGGTTTTCTTTTGACATGAAGTACCCCTCTTTCTCAACTTATATTATATACAATTTTTCCGCTTGCTAGAACTGTTTATCAGGAAGTTTTCACTAGAATTTGTTTGTATATTAGAATAATATATTTTTGCTGGTTAAACGAAGAATCCTTCCGGTGATAAATGATAGATTTAATGTGTTATCATTAGAATATCTTAAAAAAATATAAAGAAATATGTCGTATTGCTTTATATTTTGTCTTATTGGAAAACGTAATTTTCTGAATAGTATAGCACTATTGGTTTATTTCTTTGCAAATAAAAGTAATTCTAGATTTATATACCTTTTTCTGTATCCGTTTTCTTGACGGTGCATGTATAAGAGAGTAAAATGAATTTGTCATACAATTGTAAGAATATCTCGAAATATTTAAATATATGTACTATTTGTGGTTATATTTAAGTTTGTAGGGGTATTTTATTTGTGTGTGATGACTTTTAATTTCAGACGTTTAGTGCTCTCAATGTGTAAATGTAGAGCGCTAACTGATCTTACATTTTAAGGGGGGTACATGATGGCAGGGAATAATGAGTTTGCCAAACGCAAACTACACTCGTTATTAGGAGTAATTCCAGTAGGTTTATTTTTAGTGGTACATTTAACCGTGAACTATATGGCGACAAGAGGTTCAGAAGCTTTTAATAGTGCGGTTCATTTTATGGAGAGTCTACCATTTCTAATTGTTTTAGAAGTTGTTATTATCTTTTTACCACTACTGTATCATGCAATTTACGGGGTGTATATCGCTTTTACAGCTAAGCCAAACGTAGGTAGATTTGGTTTTTTCCGTAACTGGATGTTCTTATTACAACGTGTAACAGGAATTATTACTTTTGTATTTCTTATTTGGCATGTGTGGGAAACAAGAATTGCAAAGGCATTAGGAGCGGAGTTAGATTTTGATATGATGTCTGATATTTTATCAAATCCAGCTATGCTTACATTCTACATCGTAGGTGTAGTATCGGCTATTTTCCACTTTGCTAATGGTCTTTGGACTTTCTGTATTACATGGGGTATCACAGTTTCTCCACGCTCACAAAAAATTAATACGTATGTGACAATGATTATTTTCGTTTTATTATCTATCGTAGGTATTAGAGCGTTATTAGCATTCGTATAAGAGAATACTAATATACTATTTTTTGAAGTTGAATAGATTTGTTGTTTTTAAACAGAATATTGCAAAAAAGTGCTTACTATAAGGGAGTGAGTAAGGTTGAGTAAAGGTAAAATTATTGTAGTCGGCGGTGGTCTAGCTGGATTAATGTCCACTATTAAAGCTGCAGAAGAAGGCAAACATGTTGAATTATTTTCGCTAGTTCCTGTGAAAAGGTCTCACTCTGTTTGTGCTCAAGGTGGTATTAACGGTGCCGTTAATACGAAAGGTGAAGGAGACTCACCATGGATTCACTTTGATGACACTGTGTACGGAGGAGATTTCTTAGCAAATCAACCTCCAGTAAAAGCAATGTGTGAAGCAGCTCCATCGATTATACATATGATGGACCGTATGGGGGTTATGTTTAACCGTACAGAAGAAGGATTACTTGATTTCCGTCGATTCGGTGGAACACAACACCATCGTACAGCATTTGCTGGTGCTACTACTGGACAACAATTACTTTATGCACTGGACGAGCAAGTTCGTCGTTTTGAATCACTAGGACTAGTTACTAAGTATGAAGGATGGGAATTCTTAGGAGTAATTGTAGATGATGAAGGTATTTGTCGTGGAATTACAGGACAAAACTTAACTTCAATGGAAGTGAAATCATTCTCAGCTGATGCTGTGATTTTAGCTTCAGGTGGTCCTGGTATCATATTTGGTAAATCTACTAACTCAATTATTAATACTGGTTCAGCTGCATCAATTGCTTATCAACAAGGTGTATCATACGCAAATGGTGAAATGATTCAAATTCACCCAACTGCTATTCCTGGTGATGACAAGCTTCGTCTAATGAGTGAATCAGCTCGTGGTGAAGGTGGTCGTATTTGGACTTATAAAGATGGAAAACCATGGTATTTCTTGGAAGAGAAATATCCTGCTTATGGAAACTTAGTACCACGTGATATCGCTACACGTGAAATTTTCGACGTTTGTGTAGAACAAAAACTTGGTATTAATGGTGAAAACATGGTTTATCTAGATCTTTCTCATAAAGATCCACATGAACTGGATGTTAAATTAGGTGGAATTATCGAAATCTATGAAAAATTCACAGGTGACGATCCACGTAAACTACCAATGAAAATTTTCCCGGCTGTTCACTATTCAATGGGTGGATTATGGGTTGATTATAATCAAATGACAAATATTCCTGGATTATTTGCTGCTGGTGAGTGTGATTATTCACAACATGGTGCAAACCGATTAGGAGCGAACTCTTTACTTTCAGCTATTTATGGAGGAATGGTTGCAGGTCCTAATGCAGTTAAATATATCAATGGATTAGAGAAAAGTAGCGATGCAGTTTCTTCTTCTGTATTTGATCGTCATGTTAAAGAACAAAATGCTAAATGGGATAGCATCATGAAAATGGATGGAAATGAAAATGCATATGTTCTTCATAAAGAGCTTGGAGAGTGGATGACTAAAAACGTAACAGTTGTACGTTATAATGACAAGCTTTTAAAAACAGATGAAAAAATCCAAGAAATAATGGAACGCTACAAAAAAATTAATATTAATGATACTTCTAAGTGGAGTAACCAAGGTGCAGCATTTACTCGTCAATTAGATAATATGCTACAACTTGCACGTGTTATTACATTAGGGGCTTATAACCGTAATGAAAGCCGTGGTGCACACTATAAACCAGAATTCCCAGATCGTAATGATGAGGACTTCTTAAAAACAACTATAGCTAAATATACTGGACATAATGCTACTCCAGATATTAGTTATGAAGATGTTGATGTATCATTAATTAAACCACGTAAACGTGACTATACAAAAACTCATTAATAAAGGGGGAAATTAGATTATGGCAGATCAAAAAACCGTTCGCTTTATTATTACTCGTCAAGATAATGCGGATTCTTCCCCTTATACAGAGGAATTTGAAATCCCTTATCGTCCTAATATGAACGTTATTTCTGCGTTAATGGAGATCAGACGTAATCCAGTTAATGTAAAGGGAGAAAAAACAACACCGGTTATATGGGAAATGAACTGTCTTGAAGAAGTTTGTGGAGCATGTTCAATGGTTATCAATGGAAAACCAAGACAATCATGTACAGCTTTAGTAGATCAATTAGAGCAACCAATTCGTCTAGCTCCAATGAGTACGTTCCCAATTATTCGTGATTTACAAATTGATCGTTCTCGTATGTTTAACTCATTGAAGAAAGTTAAAGCGTGGATTCCAATCGACGGTACTTACGATTTAGGTCCTGGACCACGTATGCCTGAGAAAAAACGTCAATGGGCTTATGAGCTTTCAAAATGTATGACTTGTGGTGTATGCTTAGAATCATGTCCTAATGTTAACAGTGGTTCAAACTTCATGGGACCAGCTCCATTATCACAAGTACGATTATTTAATGCGCATCCAACGGGTGAAATGCACAAAGCTGATCGTTTAGAAGCAATTATGGGAGATGGAGGATTAGCGAACTGCGGTAACTCTCAAAACTGTGTTCAAGCTTGTCCAAAAGGTATTCCTTTAACAACTTCAATTGCAGCTCTTAATCGTGATACAACAATTCAAGCATTTAAAAACTTCTTCGGAAGTGACAATAACTATTAAAAGTAGCTAGGGGCTGTGTCAAAAGGGATTGAAATCCTTTTTGACAGGCCCTTATGTTATATCTGTTTTTTCTTTTAAAGTGGAGAATTTCTATGTTTCACATGTTGAGTATAGTATTATAGGGGTAAATCATTTGGACATCAAAGTAGATTCGTGTATAGTGTTCAAAAAGATGTTACTATACTCACTTAATAAGTGGGGATCATAGTAATGTAATATGGAAAAATTTTTTCATAATTTAATGAGTGATTATTCATTCATTAATGAGTATAGGGGGCAAAGGATGTCAAGAATAGCATACATTGATGACATGAGTAAATGGGAGAAGGAATTTCAATTTTCTCATAATGTTACGGTTCGTTTTTCAGAAACAGATATGTTTGGGCATTTAAATAATACAGTGCCGTTCACGTATTTTGAATTAGCAAGAATAGAATACTTTAAATTCTTAGGATTTATGAATGATTGGGTAAACCCTGATATAGAGAGTATACCTGTTGTAGCTGATCTTCAATGTGACTTTGTTAAGCAGGTATACTATGACGAAAGTATAGATTTATATGTAAAAGCTGTTAAAATCGGAAATTCGTCTGTAGATCTACATTATATGGGAAAAAAAGTGAATGGCGAAATTGTTTTTACTGGGAGAGGTACAATTGTCCAAATATCACGAATAACCGGAAAAGCGATTGCTTGGACAGAGGGGAAAAAAAATAAATTTATTTCTACGAGTAAAAACCATGCCATCTGTTAGTAATGTAATGGTCGAGGAGTTTTATTTCATTTACACTAGTGCTAAACCTTCTATATTATAGAACGAAGAGGAATCTAAGTTGTATGAATGAGAAGCAATTAATTCAAGTAAGGGATTAACAAATAACCTTTCTAAACAAAGTTTCACATTATATATTGTATAACGTGGAAAATAGTCACTTCCTTGCCTTTTTTAACATACTATAATTTGACTAAATCTATACCCATTCCTAGGTTACAGCTGGTCAAGGCAAGGAGGGTTACAGTACTTGAAGGAGAATGAATTCACACACAAACCACTACTCACGAAAAGAGAGAAAGAAGTATTTGAGTTGTTAGTTCAGGATAAAACAACAAAAGAAATTGCTAGTGAATTGTTTATAAGCGAAAAGACGGTTCGAAATCATATTTCGAATGCGATGCAAAAGCTTGGAGTGAAGGGACGTTCGCAAGCGGTTGTTGAGCTCCTTCGTATGGGGGAACTACATTTATAGCATCATTGTTCGCAATGCTTGCCATTTGACAGTTCTACGATATGCAACTTAGTTAGTAAGCAGAGAAATGAACGCTTGGATACCTTGTATTTAAGTCTGTAATTTTTCTGCTTCTTTTTTCTTGTATTTTCATAGCTTGAAATTTCTTTGAAATTGGGTGAAAATAATAGATAATATTTCTAAGAATTCAATCAGGGGTTGTGAGTATGTCATGCAAAAAGATGATATGAAATCTCAAATGGTCGCATCTATAGAGAAAGAATTACGTTATATAGCTTCAATCATTAAGCAAGAGGGAAGAGTTCTATTAAATAATTATGCAATTACTCCTCCTCAATTCGTTGCGTTACAATGGTTAAATGAAGATGGGGATATGACAATAGGTGAGCTTTCTAATAAGATGTTTCTAGCTTGTAGTACTACGACAGATCTTGTGGATCGTATGGAAAAAAAAGAATTACTGATGAGGGTCAAGGATGAAAATGACCGTCGTGTTGTCCGCATTCATCTGCTAGAAGAAGGAAAACGCATAATTGAAGATGTTATTGAACAGCGACAAGATTATTTAAATAACATTTTATCAGATTATAGTGACGAAGAAATTTCATCATTAAATCGTTCTTTGTTAAAATTACATCAAGAAATGAAAGAAGATTGAGGCGAGTTTTTTTGAAACAACCAATTGGTATTATAGATTCAGGAGTGGGCGGATTGACAGTGGCGAAAGAGATTATCCGTCAGCTTCCTAATGAACAAATTTTGTACTTGGGCGATAATGCTAGATGTCCTTATGGTCCTAGAACAACAGAGGAAGTTCGTGATTTCACATGGGAACTAACAAACTTTTTGCTGAAAAGTAATATTAAAATGCTTATTATTGCCTGTAATACAGCGACAGCTGCTGCATTAGAAGACATTAAAGCAGCGTTACCGATTCCTGTTCTTGGTGTTATTCAACCAGGAGCAAGAGCAGCTATTAAAAACTCTAAAAACATGAAAATTGGCGTTATTGGAACAGAAGTAACTGTAAATAGTGAAGCATACTCAGAGGCTCTTCAATCTATTAATGAAGATGTAATTGTCAAAAGTATCGCATGTCCTAAATTTGTTCCACTCGTAGAAAGTGGACAATATGGCAGCTCTTTAGCAAAGAAAGTCGTTGCTGAATCCCTTCATTCATTTAAAGGTTCTGGAATCGATACACTCATATTAGGATGTACGCATTATCCATTACTTGGACCTGTGATATCTACAACTTTAGGTAAAAAAGTCAAGGTTATTTCCTCAGGTGATGAGACAGCACGTGAAACTAGTGCGATTCTTGAATATAATGGCTTATTAAATAAGACGAAGCAAAAACCGATTCATTGTTTCTATACAACAGGATCAAAAGATATGTTTCGAAGAATTGCTTCTTCTTGGTTGCAACAAGATTTACAGCATGTATACTCTGTTAAGCTTACATAAAAAAGGTGTTCAGAAGCCTAGCTTCTGAACACCTTTTTTATTTTAGATAGTCTACAATTTTGCTCACCGCTAGGCTGATAGGTTTATTATTTGAAATGAAAGCAATAAAAATTAGGATGTATAATTCGTTTCCTTTAAGAGGATTTTCTTGTGGATTATTTTTTTCATACGGTCTATTTATTCTAAAGGCTCGTATACATAGTAGTACAAACTATGCCAGGAGGGAAAAAAATGTCCAAAAATACAAAAGCGGTATTTGTTACTACACTTTTAACTTCATCCTTACTACTAAGTGGATGTGGATTGCTTAGTAATAAAGCCAAAGAAATTGATCCACCACAAAAGGAAACTGTCATTGAAGGAAATACGGAAGTAGATAAGGAAACAATGTCAACAAAAGGGGAAGAAGCACAAAAAACGGTTATGACTGAGTTGTATTTGCTAGATAAAAATGGCTATGTTGTACCACAATCAGTAGCTTTACCAAATTCAACAGGTGTTGCGAAGCAAGCTTTAGAACATCTAGTAGAGAATGGACCAGTTTCGAATATGCTTCCTAATGGTTTTCGAGCCGTATTACCAGCTGATACAGCGGTAGATGTTGACATTAATAAGAAAGGTGTAGCAACTGTAGATTTTTCTTCAGAATTTGCAAAATATAAAGCAGAAGATGAACTCAAAATATTACAAGCTATTACATGGACAATTACACAATTTGATTCTGTCAAAACTGTGAAGCTGCAAATGAATGGACATGAGCTTTCTGAAATGCCTGTAGGAAAAACTCCTATTTCGGCAGCTTTAACGAGAGCAAGTGGAATTAATATAGATTCTTCAGATGTTGTTGATATTACGAATACGATGCCTTTAACGGTTTACTATTTAGGTGGTAATGAGAAAGATTATTATTATGTACCGGTTACAAAAAGGGTTAATATGGAGAATGAGAATGTTGTCTCAGCAGTTATTGATGAACTAGCCCAAGGTCCATCCTCCTCTTCTCATTTGTTAAACGAATTTGCTCCTGAGCTTACGTTATTAGATGAACCAAAGATTAAGGATGGCAAAGTCGCGTTAAACTTTAATGAAAGCATTTATAGTAGTTTTGAAGAAAAAACAGTTTCTAAACGACTACTTGATGCACTTGTGTTATCATTAACAGAACAAAAAGACATTCAAAGTGTAGAAGTCCAAGTAAATGGAAAAGCTAGTTTAAAACTAGAAGATGGAAAAGATTTAACGGAACCGGTAAGTCGTCCTGAAAAAGTCAATAGTACTAGTTTGTAAACGCGTTTTTTTTGATATACTAAATAATAGCAAATATAGAGATGGGCTATATCTGTATAGCCTATCTTTTCTTTTTGATAATTTGAAAAGTCACCACATTTCTAGCATGGCTTTAATCCTTGCTATAAAATAGCTGAAATGGTAATAGGAAGAATAGTATTACATATAGAGGAGGAATTCAAATGCGCCATGATGGCCGTGAAAATCAACAATTAAGAAAAATACATATAGAAACAGGTTATTTGAAGCATCCTGCAGGATCTGTACTTATCACTGTAGGTGATACGAAAGTCATTTGTACAGCAACAATAGATGATCGAGTACCTCCATTTATGAGAGGAGAAGGAAAAGGCTGGGTTACTGCTGAATATTCAATGCTTCCAGCAGCTACACAGCAAAGAAATATTCGTGAAGCAGCCAAAGGAAAAATTACAGGTCGTACAATGGAAATTCAACGCTTAATCGGAAGAGCATTACGTGCTGTAGTCAACCTAGAAGCTATGGGTGAAAGAACGGTTTGGGTTGATTGTGACGTTATACAAGCGGATGGTGGAACAAGAACAGCTTCTATTACAGGAGCATTTGTAGCGATGACACTTGCATTTGAAAAACTACATAAGGAAAAGAATTTAGCAATATTTCCAATTAAAGATTACTTGGCTGCTACAAGTGTTGGTATTACAGAGGACAATGGAGCGGTTTTAGATTTAGACTATATTGAAGATAGTGCTGCTATGGTAGATATGAACGTTGTTATGACAGGACAAGGGGAATTTGTTGAGCTACAAGGTACTGGTGAAGAATCTACTTTTTCTTATTCACAACTACAAGAAATGTTATCATTGGCAAAGAATGGTCTCGAGGAGCTTTTTAAAGTACAGAAAGAAGCATTAGGTGAAGTCGCACATTTAATTACGCAACAAGAGGAGAAATAATCGTGAAAAAATTAATTATTGCAACAAAAAATAAAGGAAAAGCAAAAGAGTTTGTAGAACTATTTGCACCACTAGGCTATGAAGTTATGACTATGCTTGATTTAGAAGATGCTATTGAAGTAGAAGAAACAGGGAAAACGTTTGAAGAAAATGCCATTTTAAAAGCGGAATCGCTAAGTAAGCAATATAATACGATGGCTATTTCAGATGATTCAGGGCTTATGATTGATGCTTTAGATGGTAGACCGGGTGTTTATTCTGCGCGTTATGCTGGTGAAGCAAAAAATGATGAAGCAAATATTGAAAAAGTGTTAGAAGAACTAAAGAATGTACCTGAAGAAAAGAGAACTGCACGTTTCTATTGTGCTCTTGCAGTTGCTATTCCAGGTCAAGAAACTAAAACCGTTTCTGGTACGGTTGAAGGTAGAATTTTAACAGCTAGACAAGGTGAAAATGGATTTGGCTATGATCCAGTTTTCTATGTTCCTTCTTTAGAAAAATCAATGGCACAGCTTCAATCTGAGGAGAAAAATGCGATTAGTCATCGAGGGAATGCCTTAAGAAAATTAAAAGAAACATTAAATCAAATTCTTTAAGAAGGAAGCGATTGCTGTGAAAGTACTAATTGTGAGTGATAGTCATGGGGATTCAAAATCTTTACTTTCACTAAAGGAAAAATACAAGAATAACACAGTGGCTATGATTCATTGTGGAGATTCGGAATTAAATAAAGATGATGCGGCACTAAAGGATTTTATTTATGTAAAAGGAAATTGTGATTATGATCGTGCATTTCCAGAGTATGCAGCTGTAAATATTGCAAGCTACCGTTTTTTTATCACACATGGTCATTTATATAATGTAAGAATGACATTGCAAAATTTATCATATAAAGCTGAAGAAGAACAAGCGAAAATTGTTCTATTTGGACATACCCATCAGGCAGGAAGCGAACTTGGAAACGATGGTGTGTTATATATAAATCCAGGAAGTATTTTGTTGCCACGTGGACGAAGAGAAAGAACATATGTCATTCTGGACATAAACGATCAAAATATAAAAGTAAACTTTTATGATCACGAGGGAAATTTTTTAAATAATTTATCAGCCTCTTACAATATGGATTAAAATTATGTATAATGAGTAACAGGGAGCAAAAATCTCCCTGTTACAAAAAAAGAAAAAAAGTTTTAAAAAAAGCGTTGACTTTCTGTTGATATGCTAATATAATAATACTTGTCCTTAGGAAAAAGGAACGAAAAAAACTTACATAACATGTCCTGGTAGCTCAGCTGGATAGAGCAACGGCCTTCTAAGCCGTCGGTCGGGGGTTCGAATCCCTCCCAGGACGCTTTTGAAAATTTAATGATTAATATAAAAAAGACGTAAGCACTTTGAAATGTTGATATATCAATATTTAAGGTGTTTTTTTATTTGTTTTTATACAATAAGAAATAGTGTCGAAAAGATAAGAGTTTTATTTTTTTACACATTTTTTACACAACGTTTTTTATGATTTAACCTGTCATATCTTCGAAGGTTTTAATTGTACTTTTTTCATCACGTGCTCTAAGTTCTTTAATAACTTGAGCATAATACGAAAGGGTAGTTTCAATGTTGCTATACCCTAGGCGTTCGGATACATAATAAATTGATACTTTTTGATATAACAGTACACTAGCATTTTTATGTCTTAAACCATGTATGCTTATTGGTTGTATATTTAAGTATTCCAGTGTTTTTTGAAGTAATGAATTCACATTATTATTACTAATTACTTTATATTTTGATGAAAGACTAAAAAATACAAGTTTATGAATGTTATCTGGCATCGTATCTATTAATTGTTTAAACAAGCGCATGGTTCCACTATCTATTTTGATTTTTCTATAAGATTGTTCGTTTTTAGGAGGGTCAAATCCTTCTTTCATCTTTTAAGTATAACCTCATGTTTTATTGATATTAATCTCATTTGATTTGAAGTCAAAATCATTTTTGGTTAACCCTACTATTTCTCCGAATCGCATTCCAGAAGTCAATCCAAGTAAGATAATATAATACCCTAATCCTTGTTCTAATCGTTTAATATCCTTTTGTAAAGAGTCATCGAAATTGCAAATGTGTTTTGGTCCTCATAATTCGCAATAATCGGTTAAAAGGTGGGTTGTTATGATAGGTAAAGTTTCAAATGAACAGATTCATAAATCCATTGAGGTTCAGAAGAACTTTTATAAATCAGAATAATTATTAAAAAATGGATACTTTAAAACATCAGGAATCATTTTTCTCAGTAAAATGGCTTAACTTTTTTATCTTTTAATTCATCTACCCCTAATTTTATTAGTGTGATAACAAAAATAAAGAAAGGGAAATAGCCACCTGAAAAATTATATATTTCTATGGTGATTGCAATAAATAATAGCCAAGGACCAAGAAACAATCCATAGATACCGTGTTCGGAAATTTTCTTATTATGCAGAATAGGAGCATGCTGAATAAAACCGATAAATATCCCACTGAAAATAAATGCGAAACCTAAAAACCATAATAATGGTAACCATTTATCTATTTCATGTAGGATCATGGAATTAAATTGTATTACTTCGTTTGGAATAGAAGTAATTATCTTATCTTGATCTTTAAATACAGATAAGAAATATTTATAAAATACATTTATCATTAGATAATAAAGGATAATCAGCCATATATAATGAGGTAGAATATAGAGATTTAGTTTATTTAGTAGATTGACCGCATATTTAGTGAATTCCATATTATCCCTCCTTTCTTGCATTTATCGTCAAAAAAACATAATTTTTACTACCATAATAAACATTGTGACAAATACTTAATGATAACGTAGAAGTAGCAATAAGAAGAAAATAAAAATGCCAGGAATTCTCCCAGCAGATTGATATATATAAATTATAACATGGGAGGATGCCGATGGAACAATTAGCCCTCTTTGCAGATATAGATGAAAAATATATACGCATTGTACTAGTAAGAGAGCTTAGGAATTATAAAGCCTTAAAGGTTCGATTAACGGTTTTGATTATAGCTTGTTTCCGGAAATAAGAATTAATGATTTGAAAGTGAATTAAAAGTTATTCAAATGGAAAGAGCGTTAGAAAACAGCTTAGATTATATCGAAAGACGTATAATCGAAATGAAATACTTAGATTCAAATGATTATACCGATTTAACCATCATGATGGATTTATGTATAAAAAAGGGTAAATATTACTCTAAGAAAAAGACAGCTATATACAATTTAGCAACAGCGCTTGGAAGAATTTAGGTGCTGTTTTTTTATTGGGTTTATAGATTAAATTTTAATTCCATTCATATCTCTCCCATTTTCGTAATATTATTATTTTCGACAAAAGGAGATAATTACCTTTTTTAAAATCACCTCATTACGCTAATTACTTATTATAATAGTTTTGGAGAACTCTTACCCCCTTGTCCCACACTGTAGCCGATTAGTAGCAAGTCAGAATATAGCTCAGGTTATGGAGCTGGTAGAGGAGAAATCATTACAGAAAAATATAAATGTCTTTGTGGAGATGGTATCGTCGAATATCAAAAAGATGATATTCCTGGATTTAGAGATAGGACTATTTTTTGTACGTGTAGTAAGTGCAGAGATGAATATGATTTTGGAAGAGGTACGGCAACAGAGATTAGTGCAATATAAGATTATCCAAGTTAAAGCATTCACTTGTGTGAGTGTCTTTTTATTTAAAGGAATATGTTCCCTTTTGTCGAAATAAGGAAACAAAGGGGTGTAATGATGGTAAGATTTCTAAGTTCTTTTGGATCACTTTTTGTTTTAATAAGTCTTGGATTAATTGTTGTTAATATATTTTCGACTAATACAAGCGGTTCAGTTATGGTAGCATGTTTGTTTGGTGCCTTAAATGGATTTATCGCAATAGCTATAGCTGAAATTTTGGATAAACTAAGAAAAAGAGAATAACGTAGTAATAAGTTGTATTGTCACAAATACGCCTAATTACTAAATAGGTAATGATTGTAAAATATCGAATCCTTACATTGAGGGAATAGATAATATGAATGTTAAAGAGCAAATTGATCTAAATGGAAAAAGGGTTGAGTTATTGGTTTAAAAAACTGCAGATGGTGATTATGTTGTAGCTGCAAACTTTAAGGGTGGGGTATCCTTAGCTGTTTTTCGTGATGATGATAAAGATAAAGCGAGTAAAGTATGTTTAGAAAGTTTAATTGAACAAGAGTTGATTATGAGAAAAACTGTTGAGGAGTATAGAAAAAGTTTAAGTTAAATAAAATATATTCTCGTTTTCGCATCTCTTTTGAGGTGCTTTTTTATATTAAAAACCCTATCTCATGACAGGGCTAAATAGATTTCTTCATACCACAGTTTCTGCATTCACGTAGAAAGATGGTGTCTTTTATTGAACTTTTAAAGTGTGCATTACCGCAGTTGTCGCATCTTCCAGATATCACATCTGGGTTAGTTTTATAATTATAAATAATTTTAGTATCATAAGTTCCGTATTTTTCTTCTTGAGACAAAGTTGATCACCTTCATGAATAAATTCGCTTTAATTATTGTAGCAAATATTCTTTTCTATCGAAAGTTGCACGTAAATATACCTTTTTGTAGAATTGAATCAATAAAAGGGAGGAAATTTGTTTAATGAGCGATTTTATTAGTTTACTGAAAAAACCTGTTGTACCTATATTTATTATTCTTATTTTATCATTACCAATTATAGCTAACTTAGCTTTATTTAGTTGGGGAAGTTCTTTAACTAATGGAAAATTAGATACATGGATAGGTTTTTTCGCTACTTATTATGGTGCAATTAAAGGTGGGGTTGTTTCAGGTGCGTTAACTTTGTTAGGTGTAAGGATTACTATTAAGTCAACTATGGATGTAATGCATGAAACTATAAAAGAACAACGACAAATTAGAGATGAAGACTTATTAATACAAACAAATAAAGAGAGATTGATTAAACTTTTTAGTCCAATAAATACATTAATTAATAATTTTCATTATAAGTATGGAGCACATGATTTTATAGATTTATCAACAAAAGAGCAACTAAAATTTATAAATTTTCTTGTTGAAAATGAAGTTTATGTAAATAGGGAAATTAGTATTAAAGTTGGATTTAGGTCAATATCTTGGACACCAAAAAGTTAAGTTTTAAGCAATTTTTCTAGCTGCTTCTTCCATAGCTTGTGGTGTTTTATATCCAATGCTACTATGAATACGTTTTCC
>NZ_CAPG01000052.1:0-30282 GCF_000321185.1 Bacillus sp. AP8 | reverse complement strand
TTTTTGCTCTGGAAAGAAAATAGCTTGAAGTATGCTTTAGCTAACGTGTCCTGATATTAGGAAGATAATGATGATTTTTCAGTAAATAAGGGTTTATTTTTTGGAGTGATTGACGAAAATGAATGCTTGAAAGGATGAGCAAGAATGATATTTATTTCGTTAGTTGCTTTCTTGTTGATATGTGTTGGAGCCATTGTATTATCAAATATTAAAATATATATCCATTATTATCACGGAAATGATAACGATCAATTATCCATTAAAATTAGAGGGATATTTGGGTTGTTTAGAAAAAATATAAAAATACCAGTTATTAAAATTAATCCAAGCTCCGGAAGTGTAGATTTTAGAGAAAAATCACAAAGTGGGGGTATTCATACACAAGAAGAAAAGAAGAAAACAATCACCTTAGAAAAAGTGATGGATAGCATAGAATCATACAAGGATTTTTTGGGGAAGATCTACAATGCAAAGCATATTATTAATCATTTTTTTAAAAAAATTAGGGTTCGAAAATTTACTTGGGAGAGTACCATTGGTACTAAGGATGCTGCTCTCACAGCGAAGCTTTCTGGTGTGATTTGGGGAGTAAAAGGGTTATTACAAAATGTACTCTATCATTTTTTTTCTGTGAATTGTATACCGTATTATAATGTTACGCCGAATTTTAACCAAAAGCTTTCTATTACAGACTTTCATTGTATATTAACTGTTCGAATTGGTTATGCTATTTTAACAGCTATTAAGCTGTTTCGTCATATTAAAAGAAATCAACATTCGATTCCAAATCAAGATCATCAGAATAAGAATGAATCGATATAGCAGGAGGAAATAGTATGTCTGAACATCCAATTCAAGGACTAATGAATACAGCAATGGAAAATATAAAAGAAATGATTGATGTGAATACCATTATTGGAGATCCTGTAGAAACACCGGATGGTAGTGTCATTTTAACGGTTTCAAAAGTTGGATTTGGATTTGCCGCAGGAGGAAGTGAATTTGCGAGTGGTGGAGGTCAAAGTAGCGGTGGCTCACATCAGCAACAGCAACAACATCAGCAACAGCAACAAAAACTCCCGTTTGGAGGGGGAAGCGGTGGTGGAGTATCAATTACTCCAATCGCATTTTTAATTGTCAATTCAAGTGGTGTGAAAATGCTCCATCTTGATGAAAATACACATCTGCTTGAAAAAATATTGGATATTGCGCCAGCAGCAGTTGAGAAGATTCAATCGATGTTAAATAAGAAAGATGATAAAAATCCAACTTCACAAACTTCTCAGTCAAAAATCGATTTAGAATAAATAAAGAAATGTTTGATAAATCTTTCGAATGGGAATAGTAATTTAATTGAAAAAAATAGAAAAAAAATATATGATAACACTATACATATATTGTAAAGAAATGGAGAGGATAGAATGGCGAGTATTACATTTAAAAACAATCCAGTTACACTTTTTGGGAACGAAGTAAAAGTTGGTGATAAAGCTCCAGATTTTACAGTTTTAAATAATGATCTTGCACCTGTTACACTAGCAGATTATAAAGATCAAGTAAAAATTATCAGTGTTGTACCTTCAATTGATACTGGAGTTTGTGACGCACAAACTAGAAGATTCAATGAAGAAGCAAGTAAATTAGATAATGTAAAAATTTTAACAATTTCTGTTGATTTACCTTTTGCTCAAAAACGTTGGTGTGCAGCGGCTGGAATAGATAATGTGGAAGTCCTTTCAGATCATAAAGATTTATCTTTTGGTAAAGCTTATGGACTTGCTATTGAAGAATTGCGCCTTTTAGCTCGTGCAGTATTCGTAATAGACCGAAATGATAAAGTTGTGTATGCTGAATACGTGAGTGAAGCAACTAATCATCCTAATTACGAAGCTCCAATAAAGGCTGCTCAAGAAGCATAATATAAATAGATAATAAATAAATTAGCTAATTCATTTCTTTTTGTTTTTTAAAAGAGATATGAATTAGCTTTTATTATGAGTAAACGAAAAGGAGTGGTGACGGTTTTTCTTATTGTCTAACCTTTTAACCTGCCATGCTCGGGTTATAATCTGATCCTTTACGGAAATCAAAAAGCGGATTTCCTATAAGGATCATGTTATACCGGTCGCATGTCTCCTTTTCTAAAAGTAAAATCTGAGGTGAAACTAGTTCTTAGAGCTAGAAGAAGTATTCAAAGATTGAAGAAGAATAGAAAAGGACCGGTGACGGTTTTTCTTATTTTAGGTACAATAGTAGAGGTAAAGAACGGAGGTTTTATTTTGAAATTCGAAAGTATTGAAAAAGCATTCCAACTACTAGATGAAACAGCAAATATAATTGAACAGGAATGTAATTGTACTTATTTAGAAGCACTTGCAGAAACAGCAGAAAATATATTTCATCAAGCCATTCTTCAAGAGGACGTCAGTGAAATGACAAAGAGACGCTTACTTAAACAGTATGATTCTGTGTCATTCACACAATTTGATTCAGAGACCATTCGTAAAGCTTATCAATTGGCTATCTTAAAAGGAATGAAAAAAAATACACAAGCTAATCATCAAATGACACCAGATTCTATAGGGTTATTTATAAGCTATTTAGTGCGTAAATGTATGGAGGGGCAAGAGCATTTTCGCTTATTTGATCCAGCTGTAGGAACAGCAAACTTATTATTAACGATTTTACAGCAATTTGATCGTGAAATGATTACAAGTATTGGAATAGACGTTGATGATTTATTAGTTAAGCTAGCATATAGTGGTGCGAATTTAATGGAATATTCAATTGAACTGTATAATGGCGATAGTATTAGACCGTTGTTAATCGATCCAGTCGATGTCGTGGTAAGTGATTTACCAATAGGATATTATCCTGATGACGAACGTGCTAAAGAATTTGACGTTAAGTCTGATTCAGAGGAAGAGCATACATATGCTCATCATTTAATCATCGAGCAGAGTGTACGTCATTTAAAAGATGGTGGATATGGAATATTTATTGTGCCAAATAGTATATTTCAATCTTCACAAGCAACGTTGCTACAGCAATTTTTGAAAAAGGATACATATATTCAAGGACTTGTAGCATTGCCGATATCATTATTTAAAAATGAGAATGCAGCAAAAAGTGTTCTTATTGTTCAAAAAAAGAAAGAAAATCTTCAACCACCAAAAAATGCACTTTTAGTTCAGTTGCCGAAAATGTCAGATGCTCACGCAATGCAAAATATCCTAAAGCAGATGGATCAATGGTTTAAAGAAGAAAAGCAAAAATAATTTTAAAAGCCTAATTCAAGAGTTAGACAATAATTTCTTGAAATTAGGCTTTTTTCTAATTTTGGGTATAGTACAGAATTATTATTGTTGTTATAATAGCGGAGTATGTACGCGTTGTCATTTTGTGAGGATACCTATAATACTAGATTTATGAGCAATTTAATTTTCTGAAATCTGTTTTAAAAAATGGATAAGTTTATTAATACAGTTTCAGGGAGGAGCTAAGAAATAAGTTTTTATAATTGGTTTATTTCTGGAATTTCTTGAAACGTAAATTTTTTGTTGTTTATAATGTAAAAGATAATAGTATTAAATAACATAGTTAAAACATGTAGTACATCATAGAAATGTAAAGATAAAGGAGTCGCAACATATGTCTAAAGTTATAGCAATTAACGCTGGTAGCTCATCTTTAAAGTTTCAATTATTTGAAATGCCGAGTGAAACAGTAATATCAAAGGGATTAGTTGAGAGAATAGGTCTTCAAGATTCTATTTTTACGATTACAGCTAATGGGGAAAAAATCAAAGAAATTACTGATATTCCTGATCATGAAGTAGCAGTAAAAATGTTACTTGAGAACCTAATTAAATATGGTGTTATTCAATCATATGATGAAATTCAAGGTGTAGGTCATCGTGTTGTACATGGTGGGGAAGCTTTTGAAGATTCTGTTGTTATTACGGATGAAGTGCTAGAGAGAATCGATCAATTATCTGATTTAGCTCCATTGCATAATCCGGCAAATGTGACAGGAATTAAAGCTTTTAAAGAAATCTTGAAAGATGTTCCAGCGGTTGCTGTATTTGATACTGCCTTCCATCAAACAATGCCTGAGAGCTCTTATTTATATAGTCTTCCATATGACTATTATAAAGATTATGGAATTAGAAAGTATGGATTCCATGGAACTTCACATAAATATGTCTCAGAACGTGCAGCTGAATTATTAGGAAGACCAATTGAACAACTTCGACTTATTTCATGTCATCTTGGTAATGGCGCAAGTATTGCAGCGATTGAAGGTGGAAAATCAATTGATACTTCAATGGGATTCACACCTTTAGCGGGTGTAACAATGGGAACTCGTTCAGGTAACATTGACCCTGCTCTTTTACCGTATATCATGGAAAAAACAGGACAAAATGCAGAAGAAGTTATTGAAGTATTAAATAAAAAGAGTGGATTATTAGGTGTGTCTGGTTTCTCAAGCGACCTTCGCGATATTGAAAAAGAAGCATCTTTAGGAAACCACCGTGCTGAATTAGCATTAGATGTATTTGCTGGTCGTATTCATAAGTATATTGGTTCTTATGCTACAAGAATGGCTGGTGTAGATGCCATTATTTTCACTGCTGGTATTGGTGAAAATAGCTCAGTAATACGTGAGCGTGTACTTCATGGATTAGAATTTATGGGAGTATATGTTGATCCTTCTTTAAATAAAACAATCGGTAAAGAAATGTTTATTAGTTATCCTCATTCTCCAGTAAAAGTAATTGTCATTCCAACAAACGAAGAAGTTATGATTGCTAGAGATGTAGTAAGATTAGCTCATATTTAAGAATGGAGAAGGTTAGTTGTAAGTTGTACTTATGACTAACCTTTTTTGTATTGGTTAGAAAAAGGCATTGTATGGGAGATTCCGTTCTAATCTTTTGATTAGATTTACTGGGCTTTTCTTTTAAAAATTTGCTTATGATATACTTATTTATATCGAATAGTAATCATGTTAGGAGTGATGGTATGGTACTAACAAGTCGAGAACAAAAAATACTAGAAGATTTAAGGGCTTGGGAGGAAAAGCTATATACATACGAAAGTAATGACTTTGCAGTACTTTATGAGAAGGCAATTCAAAGTAGTTTTGCTCTTTTACCTGAAGAAACACAAAAAGAATTTTTTGCAGTTCTTGATAATATGCTCTTTCACTTTCATGCGATAATCCAAGGCGCTCAATTTCAAATGGAGGCTCGTGACCGTATTTTAGCTTCTGCAAGAATTTTTCAAAATGATATTGAAGAAGCTGCTGATATGAAACTGTTAACGGCTGACCAGCTTAATTATATAGCGCAACAGCAAATTGCGAGACATCGTCTTTATTCCTTTGCTCAAGGAGGAATAAGTGGTATGGGTGGTGCGGTTTTAATAGCTAGTGATTTACCAGCAATAACAGTAATTAACCTACGACTTGTTCAATTAATTGCCATGTCGTATGGTTATGAGGTCAATACTCCAAAAGAAATGATGATTTCCTTAAAAGTATTTCAAGCAGGAACACTACCAAATAGATTGCAAAAAGTGGCATTAGAAGAGTTGAATGAAAATACCTCACATTCTGTAGAAACGTATTTTTACGATGGTAATGATGAAATTGTGGATACGAATTGGTTTGAACAGCCTATTAAACAGGTTATGAAATATATGCTAATCTCAATGTTTAGAAAGAAAAAAATTCAAGGATTGCCTTTAATAAGTATGGCGATAGGAGCAAGTAGCAATTATGCACTGACGAAAAGGGTAAGTGAATTTGCTCATAATTATTATCAATATCGTTTCTTAAAAGAAAAAATTAAAGACGTAGAATAAGAAAAAAGCCCATTTATAATTAAATGGGCTTTTGTGTTGTTTAGGCAAATCTTGAGGGTTATTTACGTATGCAGTTTAGAGGGAATAATCTTTGAATCAACTCAGCCGCTGTTATACAAAGGTGGTTTTCGTCTGTTATGTTGCCGATGAAAAAAAAGTTAGGAGATATAGGTGAGTTGAATTCCATTCCAGAAGTCTCGCACCGCATACTCCAATCGAACTTTATTTTACAACGAGCTTTCGTTATTTTGGCTACATATGTTTTTTTTCGGAAACTCCTTGGTGAGTACGATACCAAATCCATAAATCGTTAATGATTGATGCTAATTCTGCTATATCTGAATTAAGTTGGCAAGAAAGTGGAAAGTTTTCTTCATTATCTAGTTGTTGTTGCTTTTGATTTATTTGACTTTCTAAATATTTAATTCGATCAGGTATGCTTCCGCGGATACTTTCCCATTGGGACAAAATGATGAGTTGTTCTTCTTTTATATAATCATCCCATTCGCGGGTTAGGTTAGGTATGTGAATACCTAATCGATTATCATAGGTGAAAATATGTCCCTCCATACTGTTTCCTCCGTTTCTATTCGCTAATAGTAGTTTACTATAAATTGTTTTATTATTGTGAATACAATTCAATAAAAGTCTTTCTTTATTAATTATTCTAAAATTTAAGAAATTATATACAATTAGCTTGCAAAATCTAAAAAAAGCTGTTAAAGTAATATCAACATATTGAATAAAAATTTAATTTGGTTGTATTTTTATTCATAATACAGGAGGGTAATTACAGTGGCGAAAGAAAAAGTTGTTTTAGCATATTCCGGAGGTTTAGATACTTCTGTTGCAATTAAATGGATTCAAGAACAAGGATATGATGTGGTAGCGTGCTGTTTAGATGTTGGGGAAGGAAAAGACTTAGAATTTGTTAAAAATAAAGCTATATCAGTAGGGGCTATTAAATCTTATGTCATTGACGCAAAAGAAGAGTATGCGCAAGAGCTAGCTTTAATAGCTATGCAGGCACATACATTGTATGAAGGAAAATATCCTTTAGTATCTGCACTTTCTCGTCCACTAATCGCGAAAAAGTTAGTTGAAGTAGCAGAACTTGAAGGAGCAGTAGCGGTAGCTCATGGTTGTACAGGTAAAGGAAATGACCAAGTGCGTTTTGAAGTTTCTATCTCAGCTTTAAATCCAGATTTAAAAGTTTTAGCACCAGTTCGTGAGTGGAAATGGTCTCGTGAGGAAGAAATTCAATATGCAATTGATCATGAAATTCCAATTCCAATTAACCTAGATAGCCCATTCTCTATTGACCAAAATCTATGGGGAAGAAGTAATGAATGTGGTATTCTAGAAGATCCATGGGCAGCTCCACCAGCAGATGCTTATGACTTAACTGCAAGTATTGAAGATGCTCCAGATGTAGCTGATATTATCGAAATTACATTCGAACAAGGTGTACCAGTAGCTATTGATGGTGTTCCTTACAAACTATCAGATTTAATCCTTGAATTAAATACTCTAGCTGGTAAACATGGCGTTGGACGTATTGATCATGTTGAGAATCGTCTGGTTGGTATTAAATCACGTGAAGTGTATGAGTGTCCAGGAGCTATGACGCTAATTACAGCTCATAAAGAACTAGAAGATATTACTCTAGTAAAAGAGCTTGCACATTTTAAACCAGTAATAGAAAAGAAATTAACAGAACTTATTTATGATGGATTATGGTTCTCACCATTAAAAGATGCTTTAGTAGCATTCCTAAAAGAAACTCAGAAAACAGTTAATGGTGTAGTTCGTGTGAAATTATTTAAAGGTCATGCAATCGTAGAAGGAAGAAAGTCTGAAAACTCTCTATATAATGAAAAATTAGCAACTTATACAACAGAAGATGAGTTCGATCATACAGCTGCTGTAGGATTTATTTCATTATTCGGTTTACCTACAAAAGTAAACAGCATGGTTAACAATAAAAAGAAGGTGAACGCGTGAAAAAGCTTTGGGGAGGAAGATTCACTAAATCAGCCGAGGAATGGGTAGATGAATTTGGTGCTTCAATCTCTTTTGACCAAGAACTTGTTTTGGAAGATATCGAGGGAAGTTTAGCTCATGTAAAAATGCAAGGGGAATGTGGTATCCTTTCGCAAGAAGATGTAACAGCTATTACAAACGGTTTACTTACTTTGAAACAAAGAGCTGAAAATGGTGAATTACAGTTCTCAGTAAAGATGGAAGACATTCATTTGAATTTAGAAAGTATGCTTATTGATGAAATTGGTCCAGTCGGTGGAAAGCTTCACACAGCTCGAAGCCGAAATGACCAAGTTGCAACTGATATGCATTTATACTTACGTAACAGAACGAAAGAAATTATTGGGCTAATTACTGAGCTGCAAGCAGCTATATTAAATAAAGCAAAGGATCATGTTGAGACGATTCTTCCTGGGTATACACATTTACAAAGAGCTCAGCCTATTTCGTTTGCACATCATTTATTAGCTTATTTTTGGATGTTAGAAAGAGATAAAGAGCGTTTTACAGAAAGCTTTAAGCGTATTAATAAATCACCACTAGGTGCGGGTGCTCTAGCAGGTACAACGTTTCCTATTAACCGTGAGCTTTCAGCAGAGTATTTAGGTTTCTCAAGCATTTACGAGAATAGCTTGGATGCTGTAAGTGATCGTGACTTTATTGTAGAATTTTTATCTAATAGCTCTATGATGATGATGCATTTATCTCGCTTAGCGGAGGAAACCATACTTTGGTGCAGCCAAGAGTTTCAATTCATTGAGCTAGATGATGCATTCTCAACAGGAAGTAGCATTATGCCGCAGAAGAAAAATCCGGATATGGCAGAATTAATTCGTGGAAAAACTGGACGAGTTTATGGAAATTTGTTTGGTTTATTAACGGTATTAAAAGGTCTACCATTAGCATATAACAAAGATATGCAAGAAGATAAAGAAGGTATGTTTGATACGGTTAAAACCATTACAGGTTCTTTAAAAATCTTTGCAGGTATGATTTCTACAATGAAGGTTCGTACGAATGTCATGGAGAAAGCAGTGAAATCAGATTTCTCTAATGCAACTGAGCTAGCGGATTATCTTGCAAACAAAGGCTTACCCTTCCGTGAAGCACATGAAGTAGTAGGTCAACTAGTGCTAACTTGTATTAATCAAGGATGTTATTTAGCTGATTTATCTATAGAACAATTCAAAGAAGCGAATGCTTTATTTGAAGATGATATTTATGTCGTTTTACAGCCTTATGAAGCGGTGAAACGTCGTAATAGTGCTGGTGGTACAGGTTTTGCTCAAGTACAAGCTGCTATCGAAAAAGCAGAAGGATTATTAAAATAAGCGATAAAGTTGAAGCGTCTAAAGGTATATGGAAATACTTTTAGACGCTATTCTTTTGTTAATCTTGTTTGTCCATATTTTTGTTTGTAATTATTATTTAATAGAATAAAGAGGCTGTCTTATCGAGACAGCCTCTTTTTTATGTAAATCTTGCTGCAATATCTAGAAAGATTAGTTATTATTCGCCTTTTTCAGTACGTACAACCATTACATCGCATGGTGCGTAACGTGTAATATGTTCAGATACACTGCCGATAAGGAAGCGTTCAACAGCGTTCAATCCAGTAGCACCACATACGATTAAATCAATATTGTGCTTTTTAGCTAAATCTTTAGGGATTTTTACTTTTGGAGATCCATATTCAACTTCTACTTTAACTAGTTTTACCCCAGCTTCTTCAGCATGTTGTTTGTACTCTTCAAGCAATTCTTTAGCGTAAGATTCTGAACGTTCTGCCATTGTTCGATCATAAGCTTCGATTGTAGCAAAGTTTCTTGTATCAATAACATGAGCAATAACAAGTTCAGCATCATTTCTTTTAGCTATTTCTACTGCTTTTTTAAATGCCCATTCAGCCTCTTTTGATCCGTCTACTGCTACGAGTAGTTTGTGATAAGTTAAGTTCATAATAATTCCCTCCTTATATATATATTATAACAAAAGATGACAATTCTTTTGTGTATAATTAGCGAAAAAAATGAATTATCAATTAAATGGATTCTATTACGATAAAAAGAAAATAAGTTAGTATTAGAAGAAAATGAGAAATATTAAAGTGGAAAATATGAAGAGGAATGTTAAAAGAATGTATAAATAGGATAGAATACTGAAGAATGATATTCTTTAAAAGAGAAAAGAGTGACTACCTAATTATTAGTAGTCACCCACACAATTTTATTTTATAATTTGAAGTTCTTTAGGGTATTTCGTTAATACTTCATGACCATCTTTTGTGATATAAACATCGTCTTCAATTCGAACACCAGCGATTTCAGGTACATAGATACCTGGTTCAATCGTATAAACCATTCCTTTTTCTACTTTTAAGGAATTAGTTTCTGTTAGTGACGGATATTCATGAACGCTTATTCCAAGTCCATGTCCAAGACGATGTGGGAAATACTCTCCATAACCTTTTGAAGCAATATAATTTCTTGCTGCAAAATCAATTTCAGCACATGTAGCGCCTGGTTTACTTGCTTCCAAAGCTGCAAGCTGTGCTTGTAGAACTGTTTGATAAATCTCGTTCTGCTTATCATTAATATCATAGTAAGCTACAGTTCTTGTAATATCAGAGCAGTAACCTTCATAAACAACGCCAAGATCAAAAAGGACAAGGTCGCCTTTTTTGATTTTAGTATTACCTGGTGTGCCATGAGGGGAGGCAGCATTTTTTCCTGTTAAAACCATTGTTGAAAATGACATTTCACTAATGCCTTTTTTCTTTAGCTCATATTCGATTGTAGCGAGAACATCCATCTCTGTTTTTCCTTCTTTAATCTCGCTAACCCCTACTTCGATAGCATAATCAGCAAATTTACAAGCTTCTCTAAGTAAGTTTAATTCTTTTTCGTCTTTGATCATTCGTAACTGACGAAGTTTTTCTTCAGCAGATACAAAAGTAGGTGAAGAGAAATATGTAAGGATTTGTTCATAACGCTCTACATTCATGTGCTCTTTTTCAACTGCAACTTTTGTGATTTTTACGTTACGATTGTGAATGGCTTGTTTAATTAACTCCCAAGGATTTTCTATATCAGTATATCCGATTATGTCATGAATCCATCCGGAATTTTTTACATCTTGAACTTCCATTTTGGGGCAGATTAAGATTGGTTCATGTGCTGGAAAAACAGCCAGACATAGTAATCTTTCATGTGGGTCACTGTAGAAACTACTTAAATGAAAAACATTTTCTGTGGATGTAATAAAGGCAGCAGATAAATCTTTTTCTTGAAGCCAATTTTGCAATAGTTGTATACGATTATTCATTTTATTCCCTCCTGAAAACAGAATTCTATTTTGAGATTAACAGTATGTAAGTGGAAATGCAAATGGTTCTTTTATTTGAATTTTGGGTATTTTTATTATGAAATAAGAATGGAGATGAAAGCAATGAGAGTATCTTTTCATGGTCATGCAGTTGTTAAAGTAGAGACGAACAACAAGACCATCATTTTCGATCCTTTTATAACTGGAAATTCGTTAACGGATTTATCTATTGATGAGGTAAAACCAGATGTTATTATTTTAACTCATGGTCATAATGATCATGTGGGTGATACGGTAGATTTGGCTAAAAAGCACGGCTCTTTAGTCATTGCTAATTTTGAATTAAGTACGATACTAGGTTGGCAAGGCTTAGAAAATGTTCATGCAATGAGCATTGGTGGGGCTTATGAATTCGATTTTGGTAAAGTGAAATTCACACCGGCATTTCATGGCTCTGGTTATACAACGGAGGACCAGCAAATGATCTATTGTGGTCAGCCAGCTGGAGTTCTGCTCATGATTGAGGGTGTGACAATATTTCATGCAGGGGATACCGCACTGTTTTCAGATATGAAGCTAATAGGGCAGTTGCATCCTATTGATATAGCCTTTGTACCAATTGGTGACAACTTTACGATGGGACCAACCGATGCTGCAATTGCAGTTGAGTATTTAAATCCCAAAATAGCGGTTCCTATTCATTATGATACGTTTCCACCTATAAGACAAAATCCTTTAGAGTTTATATCACGCTTAACTAGAAATAATGGAGTAGTTTTACAACCAGGAGAATTTATTGATTTGTAATGTCATACATGTAAACAGAATATTTTAGAATTATATATTTCGTATTGACTAAAAGGCGGTTGAAGAGCATCTTTAGCTGCTTTTTTCTATTCATTATGATTCTTTTTACGATTGACGAGCATATAATAAATATGATTTTAGAATGGGGGGATTAGATGAAACAAAGATTGCTAATTTGTTTATTAGTTATTGGAGCAATGTTATATTATGCTCTACCTAAATTTAGTTTGGCGGGTTCGATGGAGGAAAGGATTTTTACGGTATCTTGGCTTACTTTTGCTTTGTTTGCAATTGCAGGAAATTTGGCAGGAATCTTATATTCGACAAAAAGAACGAATGTTAGAAATAGGAAGAATAAGCAATTTGAAAGAAAAAGAATGTACAATTATGAATAGTATAATTGAATACTAGGGCTCTTTACCTTTATAATGAAGAAAATGGTTATATGTAAAGGGTGAAGAGCTTTGGCTACAAAGCATGAACAGATTTTAAAATATATAGATGAACTCCCTATTGGTGAGAAGATTTCCGTACGTCAAATTGCTAAAGAATTGAGTGTAAGTGAAGGAACAGCTTACCGAGCAATCAAGGACGCAGAGAATAAAGGATACGTTAGTACTATTGAACGTGTCGGGACAATTCGTATTGAGCGTAAGAAGAAAGAAAATATTGAAAAACTTACATATGCAGAAGTAGTAAATATAGTGGATGGTCAGGTTTTAGGTGGACGAGCTGGTTTGCATAAGACCTTGAATAAATTCGTTATTGGTGCGATGAAATTAGAAGCTATGATGAGATATACAGGTGCAGGAAACTTGTTAATAGTAGGTAACCGTACAAATGCTCATGAATTAGCATTACATGCAGGTGCTGCAGTATTAATCACAGGTGGTTTTGATACAGACGATCATGTAAAAAAAATCGCAGATGAATTACAACTTCCAATCATATCAAGTAGCTATGATACTTTTACAGTAGCTACTCTCATTAACCGTGCTATTTATGATCAACTAATTAAAAAGGAAATATTATTAGTTGAAGATATTTTAACTCCTGTAGATTCAACGGCCTTTTTAACTTCAGGTGATACTGTTAAAAGATGGTTTGAGTTAAATCAAGAAACTACCCATAGCCGATTTCCTGTCGTTGATGAGAATCTAAAGGTTATTGGGATGGTAACATCCAAAGACGTTATGGGAGTAGAGCATCAAACTCATATTGAAAAAGTTATGACTAAGCACCCGATGACGGTTAACGGCAAAACGAGTGTAGCATCTTCAGCCCATACTATGGTATGGGAAGGAATAGAGATGCTTCCTGTAGTAGATAATCATAATCATTTACAAGGGATTATTAGTCGCCAAGATGTATTAAAAGCTCTACAAATGATTCAAAGACAGCCTCAAGTTGGTGAAACGATTGATGATGTTATTGCTACACAATTAGTTGTTGCTAATGGCAAAAGCAAAGGTGAAGAAGTTTATCGTTGCGAAGTAACTCCTCAGATGACCAATTATCTTGGGACCATTTCGTACGGGGTATTTACCACTATCGTAACAGAAGCAGCTAATCGTGTGCTTCGTTCATTCAAAAGAGGCGACTTAGTTGTTGAGAATATGACGATTTATTTTATCAAACCTGTACAAATTGATAGTCAGTTAGAAATCGTACCGAAAGTATTAGAAGTCGGTAGAAAATTTGGTAAGGTTGATATTGAAGTATTCAACGAAGGAAAATTAGTTGGTAAAACGATGATGATGTGTCAATTGTTAGATCGAAATTAAGTTCATGATACAATGGGCAGTCAGTTTTAATCGTAGCGATATTTCGATGTAGAGGCTTTAAATAGTGTAAGGGTGTCTTTAGTTATAAAAGACACCCTTACACTATTCTTGTGGGATTTATTATATGTTGCTTTTGATTTTACCTGAAATAAATAGGCGGAAATCTGTGAGATTTCTGCTAGAGAAGCGAGAAAGGCAAGAGTCCTAATTCAGGTCACAATTAGTGATACTGTTAATTTTTTTGAAATTGTTCCGCTTCTTCGATTGCTAATGGTAAGAAAAATTTGTATGATTTGAAGCCAGTATAACTACTTAAAGCGCCTATAATAATAAATATGGAAGAAATAACATAAGTCAGTGTTGTTTGGAATAAGAATATTTGGTTAATTCCAAATAATAATACGAACAGACCTAGAGCAATTGAGGATTTTGAAGAAAGCCATTTCTTTTCCATCGGCAATTTGGTACGAAAAAATCGTACTTTATAAAAACAATAGAAAGCTAGTGCTATAATAATAAGTGTAACAAGTACAGGCATAATTATAGTCCTCCATTATATGTATATTGTCTACATTTATTGTAACGATAAATGGTAAAAAATGCTACACTTATAACGTGAAGCATGAACTAGTGAAAAGAATGTTCATTCCTTGCAAATAATTAGACAATCCAATTAAATGTTTGTTCTCTCTAGTGAAGCAACTTTGTTTTTACTTCAATTTAGAAATTCTTAACGCCATTTTGAATGGAATAAAAAAACATTATATCGTAAGGCTGCTTTCTAAAAGCTAATTGGAGCAAAAAGTATGAGACTTTGTCAGGGAAGTGGAATAGGTGAGACTCTGCCAAACAGGTTTACGACTTTCCTGGTGGAAAGCAGATATCCTAGGGCAGAAAATGCAACCCCAACTTATGCTCATTACAAATTCATAGCCCATTAAGCTCATGACAACAGTCAATCGTAAAGAGTGATATAAATTAAATAAGAATGGAGTCAATTTATGAAAGCTACAATTTTAGAAACAATTAAACAATATGAAACAATAATTCTTCATCGTCATGTGCGTCCTGATCCAGATGCATATGGTTCACAATGTGGATTAGCTACTATCTTGCAAGCTTCTTTTCCAAATAAAAAAATATATACTGTGGGGAAAGAGGAAGAATCACTTCATTTTCTAAAAAGATTGGATACAATTTCTGATGATACATATAAGGGAGCATTAGTTATTATATGTGATACAGCAAATGAAGAGAGGATATGTGATCAAAGATATAAGCTTGCTGATAAATTGATTAAAATTGACCATCATCCAAATGATGATGTATATGGAGATATTATTTGGGTAGACACATCGTCAAGCTCAACTAGTGAAATGATTTATGAATTTTATTTATATGGTAAAGATAAAGGTTTACTAATTAATGATGAGGCTGCGCGTTTGCTTTATGCAGGTATTGTTGGGGATACAGGTCGCTTTTTATATCCAAGTACAACGGAAAAAACCTTTAAATATGCTGGCGAACTGATTCATTACAATTTTTCTAGATCTGATTTATACAATCAAATGTATGATGTAAATCAGAATGTCGTTCACCTGAACGGCTATATTTTACAAAATTTCGAAGTTTCTCCTTCAGGTGCGGGAAAAGTCGTCGTCCCTAAGAGCATTTTAGAGAAGTATCAAGTGAAACCATCCGAAGCTTCTTTATTAGTAAGTAATTTAGGTTCTGTCAAAGGAATCATTGCATGGGTCTTCTTTATTGAAGAAGAAGATAATATTCGAGTGCGCTTACGCTCTAAAGGACCTATTATCAATACAATTGCTAAGAAATTTAAAGGTGGCGGACATCCACTTGCTTCTGGAGCTTCTATTAACTCTTGGGAAGAAGTGGACCGTGTTATGGAAGAATTAAATAAAGCTTGCCAAGAATACACGAAATAAATAGTGTCTTAGAACATTTATTAATGAATAACGGGAGTGATGATTCGTCACTCCCGTTGATTGTTTTAAATTCTGATTAACGCTACTTCTATTATTAGTGTTGAAGAAAACATTATTTCTTTTACTTCAAACGTGTATTTTTTCTCGTTTATCTCAATCGTTTTGTTCTCAATTGCTTTCTTGATTAAATTTTTTCCTTTGTAAACTGTTTCTAAATCTTTTGTAATTAATGAGCTTAAATCTTTTCGGAGTGCTTCTTGCGTTTCTAGTCGAGACAAAAGGTCAATTTTATATTTTTTATAGTTTTCGATTGTAATTGTAATTTCTTGAATGGTAACGCTTTTTTCAACTTTTTGATTTAATGATTGAATTTCTTTTTTCCATATTTCTATTTCATTATTTAAATCTTCTATTTGTTGGTGTTGCTTTGTAATTTTTGATATTTGCTTTTCTTGCATCACACCATACATATAAAAAAATAACACCCAACTGATGATACCTCCAATTGCTATACCTGCAAAAAATCGTTGCCACTCTTGTCGAGAGGATAATATAGGCGGCTTCATGAAGAAATATGTCCTTGTGTTAGCCAACTAATAATAACCGATCCTGTACGAGCCCCTGCGAATGCTGAAAGAATCCACAATATTTGTTTGATAATATCAGCAGTTTCTCCGTTTAAAATTCCTCGTTCAAGACTGTAGACCGTATCGAATGTACCTCCGATAGCAGCAATAATGGCCCAAATGCGAATGCTTTCAGATAGTTGGTTTACAATTGTAATTGGTGGTTGATTCGTGAAGAAGGCTGATAAGCCACCAATTAATGAACCGCCTAATATCACACCTAATGCAATAAAAAAACTATTTATGAATACGGGAAAAAATGCTTCTTTCAATATGCTTCACCTTTTTCTATAAGAATTAATAATTGATTCATAGCGAATGTAGACGACTTAACTGAAAAGAATCAAAGATGATTTTTCCTTCAAAGAAATAACTGTTATATATTACATGTAAAGGACTTTCTTATTTCTTTTTATCCTTCTATTACTATATATGGACAACTTGTAAAAGGTATGCTTCAAACATGAAGGAAAAAACAGAACATATTTTCTTTTTTTGAAAAAAGATTCTATAATATAGGGAAATAGGTCAACGTGACTTATTAGAAATTTAGATAGGAGGGGTAAAATGAATTTTGTTCATCTCCACGTACAGTCTGCTTATAGTTTGCTATCAAGTACTGTTAAAATAGATGACTTAGTCATGGCAGCTAAAGAAAATGGAATGAAGAGCATTGCATTAACAGATCGAAACGTTATGTATGGAACGATTGCTTTTTATAAGGCATGTAAAAATAATGGCATAAAACCTATTATTGGTTTGCTAGCAGATGTTTTGCATGGAGAAGAAGCATTTCCTCTTCTTTTATTAGCGTGTAATAATACAGGTTATTTAAATCTATTGAAAATAAGCAGCAGTATACAAACTAAGTCAAAGTTAGGAATACCGTTGAAATGGCTAAAAGGATACAAAGAAGGACTAATTGCTATTTCACCTGGTAGTGAAGGCATTATTGAAACATATATTGAGAATAATGAACAAGAAAAGGCGATAGAAGCTTTACATACCTATAAAAATATATTTGATTCAAAACGATTTTATTTATCCATTCAAAATATGAATTCTTCAGAAAATCTTTCAAGTCATTCTATTATTGTCCAAATTGCCGAAGAAACAGGTACTCCTCTAGTAGCTACTAATCCAATTTTATATATGAAGCAGGAAGATGGCCTGGCATATGATGTATTAAAAGCTATTCAATCAGGTACTAAACTTCAAGGAGATTGGCAAAAGAATCAGGATGCAAAAGATTTTTCGTTTAAAAGCAGTAAGGAAATAGAAGGGCTGTTTAAAGATTTTCCTCAAGCTATTTTCAATAGCAGTATAATTGCGGATCAATGTAATGTAACTATTGAATTTAATAGAAGGTTGTTACCAAAGTATCCATCGGATATCCCTGCTGAAGAGCTTTTAGAGCAAGTATGTATCCAAGGGTTTAATGAACGTTATCCGAATGCTCCGAGCGCATATTATAAAAGATTAAAGTATGAGTTATCGGTTATAAAAAGAATGGATTTTAGTGATTACTTTCTAATTGTATGGGACTTTATGAAGTTTGCTAGGAAACAAAAGATTCTAACAGGACCTGGACGTGGATCAGCAGCTGGTTCAATGGTTTCATATGTATTGCGAATAACAGATATCGATCCGATGGAACATCATTTATTGTTTGAAAGATTTTTAAATCCAGAGCGTGTATCTATGCCAGATATTGATATAGATTTTTCTGATATACGAAGAGATGAGGTTATTTCTTATGTAGCAAAAAAATATGGAGAACTACATGTTGCTCAAATTATCACATTTGGAACATTTGCCGCAAGAGCTTCATTAAGAGATACAGGAAGAATATTTGGATTGAATAGCAAGGAGTTAGATACACTTTCTAAAATGATTCCAAGCCGTTTAGGAATAACGATTAATGAAGCTCTAAAAGAATCAACTAAGTTTCAAGATTATTATCAGGAAAGTGAACAAAATCAATTAATTATCGATATAGCTAGAAAGATTGAAGGGTTACCACGTCATACATCGACCCATGCTGCCGGAGTTATCATTAGCAACGTAGCTTTAACTGATACGATTGCCATTCAAGAAGGGCATGATGGGGTTCATTTAACACAGTTTCCGATGGATATCCTTGAAGAATTAGGTCTCTTGAAGATGGACTTTTTAGGTCTGCGAAATCTGACGCTAATGGAAAGAATTCTTCATGCTATTAGAAAAGATACTGGAAAAGCCCTGGATATTAAGCATATTCCTATGGACGACCCAAAAACTCTTCAAATGATGGGGAATGGTGAAACAGTTGGAATTTTTCAGTTTGAATCAGATGGAATGCAAAAGGTATTAAAACAACTAAAGCCTGAAAGATTTTCTGATTTAGTAGCAGTTAATGCTTTATATCGTCCAGGTCCAATGGAGAATATTCCAACTTATATAAAAAGGAGACATGGAGAAGAGAAAATATCTTATCTGCATAACGATTTAAAAGATATATTACAAGATACGTACGGAATTATTGTGTATCAAGAGCAAATCATGCAGATTGCATCTAAATTTGCAGGTTTTTCTCTTGGAGAAGCGGATATGCTGCGTCGAGCTGTGTCTAAAAAGAAAGCAGATGTTTTAGAAGAACAAAGACAATATTTTTTAAATGGAAGTATGAAGCAAGGGTACACAAAGGAAGTTGCTGAGCATATTTATGATTATATTGTTAAATTCGCTAATTACGGATTCAATTTAAGTCATGCTGTAGCATATAGCTTTATTGCTTATCAATTAGCTTATTTAAAAGCCCACTATTTCAAATATTTTATGGCTGCATTAATGACTAGCTCTATTGGTAACGATAGTAAGATTGTGCAATATACCAGAGAATTAAAGAAAATGAAAATGCCATTATTACCGCCGTCTATTAATAATAGCTTATATAGTTTTCAGTCTGAGAAAGAGGGAATACGTTATAGCCTAGCAGCAATTAAAGGTGTTGGTGGTACGGCTGTAAAAGAAATACTACAAGCTCGTAAGAACAGGAAGTTTAGTGATCTGTTTGATTTCTGTAGTAGAGTGTATTCCAAAGTTGTTAATAGAAAGGTTTTAGAAGCTCTGATCTATAGTGGAGCACTCGATGAGTGGGGAGAAAATCGTGCTACTTTATTAGCAAGCTTAGATGTTGCTATAGACCATGCAGAACTCGTATCGACTGATGACGATAGTTTTGAATTATTTCAAAGCACGGAATTTAATTTGAAACCTAAATATATCGAAATGGATCCAATTCCGCTTGATGCGATGCTGCAATTTGAAAAAGAAGTGTTAGGCCAATATATATCAAGTCATCCGGTTTCTTCATACGATAACCTTTTTAAATATTATGGGTCACATTCTCTTTATAATGTAGCTCAAGGAACTGAAGGGAAATATGCGATTGGAGTATACATAACAGAGGCTAAGACGATCCGAACCAAAAAAGGTGATGTAATGGCTTTTCTAACCATTACTGATGATAGTGGAGAAATTGAAGCAGTTGTATTTCCAACTGTTTATAAAAATCATTCTGCTGATTTGGAAAAAGGAAATATTATGATGTTTCATGGTTATGTAGAAAAACGAAATGGAAAAATTCAATTTATTGTACAAAATATCCTTTCAGTACAACAGTTACAGGAAATAAAAAATCATGCTTCTGAGACTCTTTATATCAAAATTGATTCTATGAATCAAAATAAAGAACAACTATTTTCTATCAAAAATACACTTAAAAAGTATCATGGCACGACAAGGGTAATGCTTTATTTTGAAAAAGAAAATCGAACGGTATTGCTTCCAATGTGGGATTGGGTAAAGCCAACAAACGCATTATTAGAACAATTGATGAAAATTGTAGATAGAAAAAATATAATAGTCAAAAACATTTAATCTTTACATCTTTAAAAGTTATGTTATAGTGAAATATATTAAATCGTGGTCTGACCACTAAAATATTTTGACAAGTTGGTTTGGCTTTGTTAACCCCCTTTTCAAAAAAATAAGGAGTGAAATTTCGTTGACTTTAAGAGAAAAAGCACTACATATGCACCGTATTAACCAAGGGAAACTAGAAACAGTTTCTAAAGTAGAAGTAAAGAATGGTGAAGACTTAAGTCTCGCTTATTCACCAGGGGTAGCAGAGCCTTGCAAGGATATTTATGATAAGCCAGAGATGGTATATGAGTACACTATGAAAGGGAATACTGTGGCGGTAGTCTCTGATGGTACTGCTGTACTTGGCTTAGGTAATATTGGTCCAGCAGCAGCTTTACCAGTAATGGAGGGAAAAGCAGTTCTCTTTAAAAGCTTTGCTGGTGTTGATGCATTCCCTATTTGCTTGAATACAACAGATATCGATAAAATCGTTGAGACTGTGAAACTTTTAGAACCGAATTTCGGTGGTGTAAATCTAGAAGATATTGCTGCACCAAATTGTTTTGAAATAGAAGATCGTTTGAAAAAAGAAGCAAATATCCCTGTATTCCATGATGATCAACATGGAACAGCAATTGTTACTGTCGCTGGATTAATTAATGCTCTTAAGCTAGCAGGTAAATCCTTATCAGAGGTAAGAATTGTAGCAAATGGCGCCGGAGCAGCTGGAATAGCTATTATTAAACTACTTTTTACTTATGGAGTAAGAGATGTTATTATGTGTGATTCGAAAGGTGCTATTTTTGAAGGTCGCCCATATGGCATGAATGAAGTAAAAGATAATATTTCGAAAATTACGAATCGCGATAAAATAGAAGGCAGTTTAGACGATGTTATTAAAGGTGCCGATGTCTTTATTGGTGTATCTGTTGCTGGTGGTTTAACTAAAGAACAAGTCCAAAGCATGAATGAAAATCCTATCATTTTCGCAATGGCAAATCCAACTCCAGAAATTATGCCTGAAGAAGCAAAAGAAGCAGGTGCGCTTGTGGTAGGGACAGGACGTTCAGATTATCCGAACCAGGTTAATAATGTGTTAGCTTTCCCAGGTATTTTCCGTGGAGCTTTAGATGTAAGAGCTACACATATAAATGAAGAGATGAAAATGGCTGCTGTAGAGGCTATCGCTAGCCTAGTATCGCCAGAAGAATTAGAACCAAATTATGTAATCCCAGGACCTTTTGATCCTCGAGTGGCTCCAGAAGTTGCTGCAGCTGTTGCGAAGGCTGCAATGGAAACGGGTGTTGCAAGAATTAAAGTAGATCCAGAAGTAATTAAAGAAAAAACAAAAGACCTAGCGATTATTGGAAAGTAGTGAAATGTAATTGGATAAACCAACAAAATCATCCTCTAAGGTCTATTTAGATATTGTAGAACAATTGAAAATGATGATAGAAGATGATGGTCTTATACCTGGAGATAAGATTCCTTCAGAACGAGAATTATCAGAGCGTCTGCAAGTTGGGCGCTCTTCTGTTAGAGAAGCATTACGTTCATTAGAACTTCTTGGACTAATTGAAACGAGAAGAGGCGAAGGAACGTTCATTAAAAACTTCCAAGAACATAAGCTTGTTGATATTTTAGGTAGCTTCTTTCTTCAAGAGCAAAAGGCAAAAGAAAATCTTTTAGAAACAAAAATGTTAATTGAAATGGATTGTCTTAAATTAGCTATTAGAGATGCATCGGATGATCAAATCGAGGAATTAATCGATTTTGTAACAAACCAAGACTTTGATGATTATGCTTTTTTTAAACGAATTGCTGCTATACATAATAATCATCTGCTAGAAAGAATTTGGTTAGCTATTGGAAGCTATCAAAATTCAATGACGACAAGATCTCAGGTCCATTTAAAAGAACCATATTTATTACTGTTATCAATACTAAAGCAGCGTGATGAAACACAGTTATTAAACACTTATATGAATAGCTTAAGAAATTTGTCGAATGGTTTATGACATAGTTTTACAATTTAATCAGAGTTATTACTGTACAATATAGGACATGCATAAATGATATGCAGGAAAATCCACGTAAAGGGGGCTTCCTCTTGCTTAAAGAGTTATTTTCTAAATCTAAAAAGAAGAAGTATGCTACTATTCCTTCAGAACGTCATAAGCAGGATGTTCCAGAAGGAATTATGACAAAATGTCCAGAATGTAAAAAGATCATGTATACAAAAGACTTAGTTAAAAACGAAAAGGTTTGTACGCATTGTGGTTTTCATCATCGTATGAATTCAAGGGAAAGAATTGAAAGTATAATTGATGAAGGAACTTTTCATGAATATGATAAAGATATGACTTCTGGAAATCCTTTGAACTTTCCTGGCTACGAGAGCAAAATTGAAAGTGATCGAAAAAAGACAAATATAAATGAGGCAGTTGTTACAGGAGAAGGTTTATTATCTGGCATTGAAGTGGTAATTGCTGTTATGGATGCTAATTTCCGAATGGGCAGTATGGGAACTGTGGTTGGTGAAAAAATTACTCGAGCAGTCGAACAAGCTCATAAGAAAAAAGTTCCTTTTATCATTTTTACAGCTTCAGGAGGAGCAAGAATGCAAGAGGGGATACTTAGTTTGATGCAAATGGCTAAAACAAGTATTGCTTTGAAGCATTTTAGTGAAGATGGAGGCTTATTTATTTCTATTATGACCCATCCTACAACTGGTGGAGTATCAGCAAGTTTTGCCTCTTTAGGTGATTATAATTTGGCAGAGCCAAAAGCGCTTATTGGATTTGCTGGTAGAAGTGTTATTGAACAAACGATTAGAGAAGAGCTACCTGAAGATTTTCAAACAGCTGAGTTTGTATTAAAGCATGGTCAGTTAGATGCAGTTATTTCTCGTACAGAAATGAAAGAAAAGCTAGCTACAATTTTAAAAATACATCAACCAGGTGGTGATATTCAATGGTTGGAGAATTAGAATTTGAACGTCCAATTACGGAATTGAGACGTAAAATTGATGAGCTTATTAAAATTACAAATGAAGCTGATGTCGATTTATCAACTGAAATAGCAAAGCTTGAGATTAGATTAAAAAAACTAGAAAATGACATATATGAAAATTTAAAACCTTGGGATCGTGTGCAAATCGCTCGTCATCCAGCACGACCAACAAGTTTAGATTATATTGGTCATTTATTTGAAGATTTCTTTGAGTGTCATGGAGACCGCTATTTTGGAGATGATGAAGCCATTGTTGGTGGAATAGCAACATTTCACGGTCTTCCAATCACTATAATTGGTCACCAAAGAGGAAAAGACACAAAAGAAAATATTCGTAGAAATTTTGGTATGCCTCATCCAGAAGGGTATCGTAAAGCACTAAGATTAATGAAACAAGCGGAAAAATTTAATAGACCTATTATTTGTTTTATTGATACAAAAGGAGCATATCCAGGTAGTGCAGCTGAGGAAAGAGGACAAAGTGAAGCAATAGCCAGAAATTTATTTGAGATGGCGGGTATAAAAGTTCCGATTATTAGTATTGTCATTGGAGAAGGCGGAAGCGGTGGAGCTTTAGCTCTAGGAGTTGCCGATCGAATCTATATGTTAGAGAATGCTACATATTCTGTTATTTCCCCTGAGGGTGCAGCGACAATCCTTTGGAAGGACTCAACTATGTCAAAAAAAGCTGCAGAAAGCATGAAAATAACCGCTCCGGATTTGAAAGAATTGGCTGTTATTGATGATATTATTCCAGAGGTAAAAGGTGGAGCTCATCGTGATTTAGAAGGTCAAGTTCAATTTATGAACGATATGTTAATCACGTCCTTAAAAGAACTTTTACAAAAAAATAGTATGTCGTTAATAGAAGAGCGATATAATAAATTTAAATTGATTGGACAGTATGAATCTACAGATTCATATATAGAAGTAAAATAAATTTGTGTGGCCATAGGGCTACACTTTTTTAGTGAAAAGTAATATTTAGAATTTTTCGCATTGTTACCATAAAATGTTGGCGTTATAGGGATATTATAGAAAAATAATAAAAATAAATTGAACATAACTACAATAAAAAAAATATATTGTTAATTCCTTCACATATTGGGTTTACTAAACGATAAAAGTCATTTAGAATGTATAGGCGTGAAGTGCAAAATCCTCCTCTGACAAAAACTTCTCATGTTTATTTATTCAAAGTTGTAAAGAACTATCATAAAAATTAGTGGTATGACAAAGGATAATTTTATAAGAAGCATGATTTTGTCGAAGAATAAAATAGGATGGTTGAATAGTACAAGTCAATACATAGTAAACCCGCTTGATATTATTTAGATTTACTTACTCCTATTAGTAAAGAAAAAAATGTTGAGGTGAGTATATTGAAAAGAATTGGTGTTTTAACTAGTGGTGGAGATGCGCCTGGTATGAATGCTGCTGTTCGTGCAGTAGCTCGTAAGGCAATCTATCATAATCTTGAAGTCTTTGGTATTTATCGTGGATACCAAGGCTTAATGGATGGAGATATTAAGAAATTAGAGTTAGGTTCTGTTGGAGATATTATTCAACGTGGAGGTACATCTCTTTTCTCTGCACGTTGTCCAGAATTCAAAACAAAAGAAGGACAATTAAAAGGGATTGAACAACTTAAAAAGCATGGCATTGATGCATTAGTTGTTATTGGAGGAGACGGCTCTTACATGGGAGCAAAAGCACTTACTGAACATGGATACCCATGTGTAGGTGTTCCTGGAACGATTGATAATGATATCCCTGGAACTCAATTTACAATCGGATTCGATACAGCATTGAATACAGTTATTGAATCTGTCGATAAAATTCGTGATACAGCTTCTTCTCACGAGAGAGTCTATGTTATTGAAGTAATGGGAAGAAATGCAGGAGATATTGCTTTATGGGCTGGTCTTGCAGGTGGAGCAGAATCTATTTTAATACCTGAAAAAGAGTATGATATTAATGATATCGTTGCGAAACTTAAACGAGGTCATGATCGTGGAAAAACACACAGTATTATTATTGTAGCTGAGGGTGTGGGAAGCGCTATTGATATCGGAAAACAAATTGAAGAGATGACTTCATTTGATACTCGTGTAACAGTTCTAGGTCATACACAACGTGGTGGATCACCAACAGCCTTTGACCGTGTGTTAGCCAGCCGTTTAGGAGCAAAAGCTGTTGAGCTTTTACTTGAAGGAAAAGGCGGACGTGCGGTAGGTATTGAAAACAACCAATTGGTTGATTACGATATTATTGAAGCGCTTGGAAAACCACATGTAATTGACATGAAAATGTATCAATTATCTGAGGAATTATCTATTTAATTACAAGGTTTCGTTAAACCATATTGTTGGTGTTTATGAATTGTCTTTAATATGAATGGCGAGTAAAACGAGCCTCGTTATAAAGGGAGAGGCTCGGATGCTTCCCAAAGGAAAAAAGACGTTGGATAAATACTAGACAAACAATCATGTCATTTAACAGAGCAAGTTGAAGAGATAGGTTACTTAGACCTAAGAATGTTAGAATTATTTTTTATAAATATGAAGGAGGCTATTTAGCCAAATGCGTAAAACTAAAATTGTATGTACGATCGGACCTGCAAGTGAATCTTTTGAAAAACTTTGTAGCTTAATGGAAGCTGGAATGAATGTTTGTCGTTTAAACTTCTCTCATGGAAGCCACGAAGAACATGCAGCACGTATCAAAACAATTCGTGAAGCAAGCAAAAAAACAGGTAAAAATGTAGCAATCCTATTGGACACAAAAGGACCTGAAATACGTACGAATGACATGGAAAACGGAGCAGTTGAATTAAAAACTGGTTCAAACATTATTATCTCTACAAAAGAAGTATTAGGAACAGCTGAAAAATTCTCAATTACTTATGCAGAACTAATTGACGATGTATCTGTAGGTTCTAGAATTCTTCTTGATGATGGTTTAGTTGGACTCCAAGTTACAAAGTTAGATAAAGAGAATGGTGAAATTCATACAGTTGTATTGAATGACGGAATTCTAAAAAATAAAAAAGGTGTTAACGTACCAGGCGTTTCTGTTAACCTTCCAGGAATCACAGAAAAAGATACACAAGACATTCTTTTCGGTATCGAACAAAATGTTGACTTTGTAGCTGCTTCTTTCGTTCGTCGTGCTTCTGATGTTTTAGAAATTCGTGAACTTCTTGATAATAACGGAGGACATCATATTAATATCATTCCTAAAATTGAAAACCAAGAGGGCGTTGATAATATTAACGAAATTCTTGAAGTTTCTGAAGGATTAATGGTAGCTCGTGGTGATCTAGGCGTAGAAATTCCTGCTGAAGAAGTACCTCTTGTACAAAAACAACTTATTAAGAAATGCAACGCATTAGGAAAACCTGTTATTACAGCGACTCAAATGCTTGACTCTATGCAACGCAATCCACGTCCTACACGTGCAGAAGCTTCTGACGTAGCGAATGCAATCTTCGATGGTACAGATGCAATCATGCTTTCTGGTGAAACAGCTGCTGGATCTTACCCAGTTGAAGCAGTTCAAACAATGCATAACATTGCTTCTCGTGCTGAATCAGCATTAAATCATAAAGAATTACTTTCAAAACGTAGTAAAGATAGTGAGCATACAATTACGGATGCAATTGGACAATCTGTAGCTCACACTACTTTAAATCTTGCTGCAGATGCTATCATTACTCCAACTGAGAGTGGTCATACAGCGCGTATGATTTCTAAATATCGTCCAAAATCTCCAATTATTGCTGTTACTTCAAACGATTTTGTTGCTCGTCGTTTAGCATTAGTTTGGGGTGTACAACCAATGGTTGGTCCAAAAACTACATCCACTGATGAAATGCTTGATTCTGCAATTCAAGAAAGCTTGAATTCAGGTCTTGTATCATATGGTGACCTTGTTGTAATTACTGCTGGTGTACCAGTTGGTGCAGAAGGTACAACAAATATGATGAAAGTTCAATCTCTTGGAAAAACAATTCTTAAAGCACAAGGAATTGGCCGTAAAAAAGCAACTGGTAAGGTAGTACTTGCTAAAAATGCTGCAGAAGCAAATGCAAAAGTTGAAGCAGGAGACATTTTAGTAACAATCGGTTCTGATAAAGAAATGATGCCTGCCATCGAAAAATGTGCGGCTTTAATTACAGTTGAAGGTGGATTAACTAGCCATGCTGCTGTAGTAGGTGTGAATAATGGAATTCCTGTAATCGTTGGAGCTGAAAATGCAATGACTGCATTACAAGAAGGACAACATGTATCTGTAGATGCTCAACGTGGTATTATTTCAGATGCTAAAGCTAGCATTTTATAGACTAAAGTAAAAAGTGGAAAGAGTGTCAAACAAAGCAATGCTTATGTTTGACACTCTTTTTTTATGGTATTAATGAATTTTATGATGAATTTTTATAATAATTAGTCATTCTCTCTTGCTATTTAGAAATAAAACGATAAAGGGTATAATAGTATTAGAGTGTAGGAGGTGACAGGTATTGAAATATTTTTTACTATTGTTTATTGTTATGCCGGCGTGTGAACTAGGAGTTTTATTATGGTCAGGAAAAACGTTTGGACTGTTGCCTACCGTATTATTCATAATAGCTACAGGGATTGGTGGAGCATACCTAGCGAAATACCAAGGGTTGGTTACTGTTCAAAAAGTTCAGCAACAGTTGAATCGTGGAGTAATGCCTGGGGAAGAGTTAATTGATGGAGTTTGCATTTTGCTTGGCGGTTGTATGTTAATAGCACCTGGCTTTATCTCTGATTTACTCGGGCTCTTCTTATTATTGCCTCCAACTAGAACGATGATGAAACCGTTACTAAAGAAACTTTTTTATAAAAAAATCGAAAAAAATACCATTACGATTATACGTTAAGAAATTCATACTTGTATGTAAAGTTTAAGCATATGATTATTATATGCTTAACGATAAACATTTTTATCAAATAAAAAACTAGCTAGGTAATAATATTAGCTAGTTTTTTTGAATGGAACATTTTTAACAGATAGAATGACATTCTATATTTTGTTTTCATCGCCCTTTATATAAGTCCAAATATCTTTAAATACATTACTTTTATGTAGCGTATTTAGAACAACTAATACGACTGGTCCGATGATTAGTCCTAAGAATCCCAGTAATTTAAAACCGACAAAAAGTGAAATGAGAGTAGCTAAGGGATCGAGCCCAATGCTTGAAGATAATACTTTTGGTTCCATGATTTGTCTTTGAACTATGACAACAATGTATAATATTCCTAATCCGATAGCGAGGCTTACTTCTCCTATAAATGCTTCATACAGAATCCAAGGAACAAATATGGTTCCACTACCTAAGTAGGGCAATATATCTACAAGACCAATAACTAAAGCGATTGTGATAGCATATTCTACCCTTAAAATTAATAAACCTAATAAAACAATAACTGTTGTAATAGAAACAAGTGTTAGCTGCGCTTTAATGAATCCAAATAAAGCCTTTTTTAAATTGAGTATGACTGCACCTGAACTTTCCTTTATTTTCTTAGGTGCAAGAGCATTTAAATATTTTTGAAGCCGATACCAATCATTGCTGATAAAAAAAGTAGCTAGGGCTGAAAATATGAGTACTGTAGCGGCATTTGGAAACCAACTTATTATGGTAGGAATGTTTTGAAAGAAATTTTGGATAAAATCACCAAGTGTATTGGCTATGGCTGTTCCAATATTTTGGATGTTTTGTATAATGGTATTTTGTTGGTCAGTATCTAAAGTGTTAAACAAACCTGTTATCTTTTCGTAAAATGGAATGAGAGTATTTGTTAACATTTGCTCACTATATTGAATGAGGACGTTCAATTGCCTTGGAACATGATTGCTTAAATAATTGGCACCTGATAATAATTCTGTGACAAGAAGAGTGATTAGTCCAGCAAAGATTGAAACTATGGCGATCATCGTAAGGAGCACGGAAACTGCTCGAGGAAAACGAATACGATGCTGAAGGAAGTTTACAATAGGATTAATCATAAAAGCAATAGCAAATCCTATAATGAAAGGGTATGTGACCTTTGCTGTATAAAAAAGAATGAAAGAAATTGCTATAATAATACAAGTAACAATAACAAATCGTATAAATCTATATATATTTTCAGGCTTCATGCCAGTTTACCTCCTAAATACTACATGTATACTGGACTTTTTAAATAAATATTACCCTTGTCTTTTATTTTGAATTAGTAAAATTAAATACAGATAAGAAGGTATTATATGATTTATACATAGGTTTTATAATGAACATTATTGAAAAATTCATGGATTCAAGAGAATTTTTGGGTCAATCAAGAATGGAAACGACATCACGAAATAGGAAAAGGACGAATAATATGACATCATTTTTATTTTTATTATTATTGTTAGGGGTAGCCATTGTAGCGAAAAATAATTCCTTAATAGTTGCGGTCGGAGTCTTATTAATCATTAAAGTGTTAGGTGTAGGAGATAAGATTTTTCCGTTTCTTCAAAGTAAAGGAATCAATTTAGGAGTTACTATTATTACAATTGCTGTCTTGGTACCAATTGCAACTGGAGCAATTGGATTTAAAGATTTAGGTGATGCTTTAAAATCCCCTTATGCTTGGATTGCTTTGGCCTCTGGGATTGCTGTTGCCTTATTGGCGAAAAATGGAGTGACATTACTTTCTTCAGATCCTCATATAACGGCTGCTTTAGTTTTTGGAACAATTATTGCTGTTGCTGTGTTCAAAGGTGTAGCAGTTGGGCCGTTAATTGGTGCTGGTATAGCCTATTTAGCTATGAAGATATTTAACCTTTTTCAATAAGGAAATTTTTATGGTTTTCGTATTGAGTTTAGCGAAATTGTATGATGAAAAAGCTTTTTTACAATAAAAAAAGAGAAACGTACTATCTTTGTTCGTTTTCTTCTTTTTTATTT